>NZ_JAVVFL010000111.1:0-7497 GCF_032250635.1 Sulfurimonas sp. | reverse complement strand
CGCTAAAAGATATATCAAAGATTATTAGGAAGTTTGGAGAGGGAGAGTACTGTTTAAGGATTAAAACCGGATGTAAAGATGAGATAGGAGAGGTTGCCAAGACATTTAACTCTATGGCATCAAATATTCAAGATCTCATAACATCCAGACAGAGACTGCTTCGCGACATAGGGCATGAGCTGAAAACTCCAATCTCTAAATCTAAGATTGCACTAGATATGATAGAGGATAATAAATATAAAAGAATTTTAAATAAGGCACTTTTTCAAATTGATGAGATGATAAACGAGCTTTTATGTCTTGAAAAACTTAATGCCAATCAAAATAAATTAAAGATTGAAACATTTAGTTCGGATACTCTTGTGGGAGAAGCACTCTCTAAACTTTTTATAGAAGATGAAAATCTTGTGGATATTGCAATAGAGTCAAGCTTTCAAATCGAAGGAGACCTTAATTACCTCTCAATCGCTCTGAAAAACTTAATAGATAATGCACTCAAATACGGAACCCAAAAACCTGTATATGTGGTTGTCAAGAATACAAATATATCTGTAAAGAGTAGAGGCGAAGTTTTAGACAAGCCACTAGAATACTATTGTGAAGCCTTTACCCAGGGGGACAATTCAAGAAATCAGTCAGGATATGGATTGGGACTCAGCCTGGTTAGAAGAATCGTGGATAAGCATGGTTTTGAACTTTTGTACTATCATGATGGTAAGTTTAATGTTTTTGAACTGGTTGTTTAGCCTACAACCCTTCAAGTAAAATATACCAGAGTCTCTCTATCTCTTTATCGTCTAAAAATAGCGTTGATTTGTTCTCAAACAATTCAATGAGAGCATCTTTTTTTATGCCAAAAGTATGCGTACAGCTTTTATGAGTAGGTAAAAAGGCACGAATCAGAGAGATTTCGTCTCCAACTATCGGCGCGGCACATATAAAACACTCCAGCTCTTTATGTAGTCTCCCTTCGTGTTCTAGGAGTTTTATATAGGACTCTATGGCTACTCTTTTTGGATTTTGTCTGCTCCAGTTTATAGAGGCATTTTCTAGAAGTTCAAAATAGAACGCGTCAAGCTCATCGGCATCTTTGAGATGTTTATAAAAGAGTGTGCAGAAATCTTGCCATACTCGTAAGAGTTTATAATCATTTATCCACTTAAATCCTATATGGATGACATCTTTAAGTCTATGGATTGTCGATTTGGATGAGCTCTCTTTTTCATAGTCTATTTTGAAGCCAAGATTGATAACTCCATGCCTTGCTCCATAAAACCTATAAAGAGTATCTAAGCTCTCTGCTGATAAGATAGTGACTATTAAATCTTCATCTTTAACTCTGTTGAGATTTAGAATAAATCCTTGCATTATTTCGCTTCTTTTTTACACATATTTTATTTCTAACAAAAAAATCATAGTGGTATTATATTTTTTTAAACCTTTAAAATGTATAATGCAACTCTTATCTCTAAATAGAGCAAGTTTGTTTAAAAAGAGATTAAATTTATAAAATTCGTTAAAGAATTTGATTTTACTTACTCTCTTTTCATCAAAGTGAGTAAAACACCTTGTAATTCTCGAAAAACAAAGTTTTTCGTAGCTTTTAGGTATGCTAACCAATGGCATACTCCATGGCAAGGGGGTTGTAGGGACATTTGTCCCTGCCACTAAAACGGACGCGTTCGTTTTAGTGCGTAACATTAGAAATAATTATAAAATTTAGGAGTTAATATGGTTGAGCATCGTGATTTATTGAGATCATTTAAAGATAATTGTGGTTTTGGGCTTGTTGCAAACATCAAAAACATAGCATCACACAAAGTTTTAGATGATGCGGTAACTGCATTAGAGAGAATGATGCATCGTGGAGCGGTGGCAGCTGATGGAAAAACAGGAGATGGAAGCGGTCTGCTTTTTTCTCTTCCTGAGGAGTTTCTTCGCAAAGAGGCTATGAAAGAGGGATTAGAACTTCCAAAACAGTTCGCTGTGGCTTCAGTTTTTACAAAAGATTTGAAATATTTAGATGTTATGGAGGAGATTTGTGAGGCAAATGATCTCAAAATCGTACTTCGCAGAGATGTACCTGTAAACAGAGATGCTCTTGGAGAACAGGCTCTCGTCACACTTCCAACAATTATTCAACTATTTATTACTCCAAACTCCATTATGGCAACAAACAGATTTGATGCACTTTTATATCTTTCGCGCAAAGAGAGTGAACACAAACTCGAAGATGATAAAAATTTCTACATAGCTTCCATGAGTTCAAAAGTGCTTTCGTACAAAGGGCTTGTTATGCCTACGCACATTAAAGAGTTCTATATAGATTTGCAAGATGAGAGTTTTAAGATCTCATTTTCACTCTTTCATCAAAGATTTTCAACCAATACGCTTCCTGAGTGGAAACTTGCTCAACCATTTCGTGCAGTTGCTCATAACGGGGAGATTAACTCTGTCGAGGGAAATCGTTTTAACGTAGAGATAAAATCAGAATCGATAAAAAGTGAAGTATTTACCGATGAAGAGATTCAGAGATTACTGCCTATTTTACAGCCAAGATCTTCAGATAGCGCTTCTGCTGATAACTTTTTTGAGTTTTTGCTTGTAAACGGTATGGACTTTTTTAAAGCGGTGCGCGCGGTTATTCCAGCTGCTTGGCAAAATGCTCCACACATGGATCCTGAACTTCGTGCATTCTATGAGTTTCAATCTACTGTTTTTGAAGCATGGGACGGACCTGCTGCATTTTCCGTTACTGATGGAAGATATGTCGGCTGTGTGCTTGATAGAAACGGACTTCGCCCATCAAAATATATCATCACAAAAGACGATACGCTTCTTATAGCAAGCGAGTACGGTGTTGTCGACATTCCTGAGAAAGATATCAAAGAGAGAGGTCGTCTTCAATCTGGAGAGATGATCGGACTTGACCTTAAATTTGGAAAAATCTTTAAAAATAGCGAGATTAACGACTATCTAAAAAGCTCAAATCCCTACATGAAGTGGCTAAATGAGCATATGATCTACCTTCAAGAACATGTCGTAGATCAATACATGTCGACTCCGGAGTATACAAAAGAGGAACTCATAGCAAGACAAAGATATTTCAATATCACGCATGAGGTTATAGAACAGGTTATAGAGCCTATGATTTTAGAGGGTAAAGAGGCTGTCGGATCAATGGGAGACGATACTCCTCTGGCGGCTTTTTCAAACAAGCAGAGAGCGTTTAGCGACTTTTTCAAGCAGAAATTTGCACAGGTTACAAACCCTCCTATTGACCCTATTAGAGAAAAAGTGGTTATGAGTTTAAATACTGGTTTTGGCGAGGTTCACAATATACTCGATGAAGTCCCTTTTCATGCTCATCGTCTCAAATCTGTCTCTCCCATTATTACAAGGGAAAAGTTAGCTATTTTAAAATCATTCGGGGATAAAAAATCGCCTAGTTATCAAGATTTTTACCGCAACAAAACATTCTCTACGGCGTATGAGAAAGATTTGAAAATATCTCTTGATGCTTTAGTTGAAAATGTTGTTGACTCTGTAAAAAATGAGGGTACGAGAATTATTATACTCGATGATAGCGAGTTTAGTAAAACAAAGAAAATAATTCCTATGGCAATGGCTATCGGACGTCTCAACACTGCTCTTTTGAAGGCAAAAGTACGCCATCTTGCCTCTATGGTTGCAGTGAGCGGGGAGGTGTATGACTCTCATAGCGCGGCGGTTCTTATAGGTTACGGCGCTAACGCAATACATCCTAAGCTCTTGGCAGAGACGGTTATTGAGCACACAAAAAGATCTAATGCTATTGGGATGGAGTGTAATGTCGCACTGAAGGCTGTTCATGGCTCACTGAATGCGGGTATACTCAAAATAATGTCTAAAATGGGTATCTCAACTATTGCATCGTATAGAAATGCAGGTCTTTTTGATGTAATCGGTCTTAGTCGCGAGATAGTCGGCGAATGTTTTGGTGCTTCAAACTCCGCACTAAACGGACTTGATTACAGTGATATAGATGAAAGACTTACGAAACACCATACAGAGGCTTTTGAAGAGAGCGGATTTAACAGAATATTTCCGTTAAATATAGGCGGATACTATAAGTTTTATAATGAGCAAGAGCATCACGATTTTGGACCTGCGGTTATACATGCCATCCACGCGACTGCGCAGAGTGGAAGTAAAAAGGATTACGAAAAATTAAGAGACTTAGTAAACAAAAGAGGTCTTAAATTTATTCGTGATTTCTTTGAGATTAAGTCCGATAGAAAGCCGATAGATATCTCCGAGGTTGAGCCAAAAGAGGTTATTTTTAAGAGATTTGCTTCAGCTGCTATGAGTCTTGGTTCTATAAGTCCTGAGGCACATGAGACTATTGCGATGGCGATGAATAAAATCGGAGCACAGTCAAATTGTGGAGAGGGCGGAGAAGACTCGGAGCGTTTTGGAACTGAGAGAAATTCAAAAATAAAGCAGGTTGCTTCGGGACGTTTTGGAGTAACTCCTGCTTACCTTAGAAGTGCCGAAGAGATTCAGATAAAAGTAGCACAAGGGGCAAAACCGGGCGAGGGCGGACAGCTTCCGGGGCATAAAGTTTCAGCGCTTATAGCAAAACTTCGCCACACAGTTCCTGGTGTCACTCTTATTTCGCCACCGCCACATCACGACATCTACTCTATTGAAGATTTGGCACAGCTTATTTTTGATGTAAAGCAGGTAAATCCAAAGGCAAGAGTTGCCGTAAAGCTGGTTTCAACCATTGGTGTTGGAACTATTGCCGCAGGTGTTGCAAAAGCGTATGCGGATAAAATTATTATCTCAGGAGGAGATGGCGGAACGGGTGCTGCACCTCTTACTTCAATTAAATTTGCAGGAAATCCGTGGGAGCTAGGACTTAGCGAGGCACATAATGCACTAAAAGCAAATAATCTCAGAAGAGCTGTTGAGCTTCAAACAGACGGAGGTTTAAAGTCGGGTCTAGATGTTGTAAAAGCAGCGTTGTTGGGTGCTGAGAGCTATGGTTTTGGAACGGGAGTTTTAACTATCGTGGGTTGTAAAATGCTTAGAATCTGTCATGTCAACAAGTGTTCAGTGGGTATTGCTACGCAAAATGAAAAACTTCGTCAAGACTTTTTTAAAGGACATGTTGATCAGCTTGTAAACTACTTCACTCTTTTAGCCGAAGATATCCGCTCTATTATGGCGGAGCTTGGATTTAAAACAATGCAGGAGATGATAGGAAGAAGCGATATGTTGAAAGTGCTAGATGATGATTTTGCTAAAAAATTCGATTTTAGTGCAGTTTTACATCAAGAAGAGGGAGTAAATACATGCCAACAGCTTTTTAATCCTCCGTTTGATGATAATGCATTTGAAAAAGATATTCTTAATGAGGTGATGAGCGCTATCAAACATCCGGAGTATCCGGTAAGAATCAGGAAAAATATTACAAACGTAAACAGAAGCTTCGGTGCACTTATCAGTGGTGAAATTGCCGAGTATTACGGTGATAAAGGCTTGCGCTCTGATACGATTAGAATTAATCTCACAGGTATTTCAGGACAAGCACTCGGCGCCTTTTTGATTCACGGGGTATCAATCTACCTAAGCGGTGTTGCAAATGATTATATCGGAAAAGGCATGCATGGAGGCAAGATAATTATTACCTCTAAAAACAGCGGCGAAGCGTTTGCAGCCGGAGGAAATACTTGCCTTTATGGTGCGACTGGCGGAAAGCTCTACATTTCAGGAAGCGTGGGTGAGAGATTTGCAGTCCGCAACTCAGGAGCACTTGCTATTGTTGAGGGAACAGGCGATAATGCTTGTGAGTACATGACAGGCGGCGTTGTAGTCATTTTAGGGCGTACTGGGATTAACTTTGGTGCTGGTATGACGGGTGGAATCAGTTTTGTTTATGATATAGAGCATAGATTTGTTGAAAATGTAAATAGTGAGCTTGTTGAGCTTGTTAGAATTGATACCGATGAGACAGACGAGGCTAGACACTACCTCAAAAAACTTCTCAAAGATTACGTTGTTGAAACACAGAGTCAAAAGGCAAAAGAGCTGCTTGATAACTATAGAGTAGAGGTGAGAAACTTCTGGCTTGTAAAACCTAAAAATTTAACGAAACTGCCTATGAACCTAGAGATTGGAGATTAATCATGAGAGAGTACTTAACAACTGAAAGAATAGAAGCAAAAAAAAGATTAGTCGTAGAGAGAACAAAAGATTTCGGCGAGATTTATGAGGTTTTTGACAAGAGCGAAGCGGCAACGCAGAGCGAGAGATGTATCCAGTGCGGAGACCCGTTTTGTCTCAATAAATGCCCTCTTCATAACTATGTTCCGCAGTGGCTAAAAGCGGTAAGTGAAAAAGATTTGGAGTTTGCTTTTAAACTCTCAAATGAGCCTTCTCCTTTTCCTGAAGTTATGGGAAGAGTCTGTCCGCATGATAGACTTTGTGAGGGCGACTGCACACTAAACGACGGTCACGGCGCTATTACTATAGGTTCTGTTGAAACATATATTACAGAGGAGGGGTTTAAAGTAGGCTACAAACCGGATTTTCCAGGGATTACAACCGATAAAAAGGTGGCAATCATCGGAAGCGGACCTGCGGGGCTCTCTGCTGCTACATATCTTTTACGCTCAGGCATAGCAGTAACCGTTTATGAAAGAAGTGACAGAGCCGGCGGACTTATGACCTACGGAATTCCAAACTTTAAACTTGACAAAAAAATAATAGAGCGTCGTGTAAAGTTTCTTGTAGAAGCGGGCATGGAGCTTGTTCTCAACTGTGAAGTTGGACGTGATATAACTTTTGAAGAGATTGCGGATAAGCATGATGCAATGTTTGTAGGCATCGGTGCAACAAAAGCTAAAAAAGCTTCTATAAACGGCGAGCAGGCACCTAATGTTTATAAAGCGATGGATTATCTCACGGCAATTCAGAGAAAAATTTTCAAGCTCTCTTATGACAAAAAATTTGATTTTAAAGATAAAAATGTTGTTGTAGTCGGCGGTGGAGATACTGCAATGGATTGTTTAAGAACCGCTAAGAGAGAGGGTGCAAAGAGTGTTACCTGTCTATACAGACGTGATGCGCACAATATGCCAGGAAGCCAAAAAGAGTATAAAAACGCTATGGAAGAGGGCGTTGATTTTACATTTTTTGTCTCTCCAAAAGAGATAATTTTAAATGATAAAGGCAGTGCTGTGGCTGTTGAAGTCATAAAAACTACTCTTGGTGCAAAGGATGAGAGCGGGCGTCAAAAGATGGAGGAGATAAAGGGGAGTGAGTATAGAGTAAATGCCGACATAGTCATAATGTCGCTTGGTTTTGACCCTGAAGTTCCTTCATTTTTGGCGGAAAACGGTATTGGTACCAATAAATGGGGCGATATCATTATAAATGAAAAGACGCATGAGACGACAACTGCCGGAATCTATGCCGGTGGTGATTGTTACAGAGGTGCCGATCTTGTAG
>NZ_JAVVFL010000110.1:0-7528 GCF_032250635.1 Sulfurimonas sp. | reverse complement strand
TACTATGTAATTTTTTGACATTGAAATATCCTTGTATTTTTTTTCATTTTGTATTTTTTTGTAATGATTTTTTAAAAAAGGATATTAAAGAGGAGGATGTACACCTGTGCGTCTAAATGCAAAGTAAGTTGTATAGTATGGACATCTTGGAATAAAGTGGTTTAATAGAAGAACAAGGCGTATCTTGCGTTTAAAAAAAAGATTGCAGTGACATGGCTTAAGAAAGAGGAGGTGTAATAGTCTTGATTTTGCTATCTCATAAGTATCGCTAAAAAGTTTCAACATCTTCCTCCCTCTTAATTTATTCGGCATTATACACTTTTTTTTAAATAGTGCTTAAATGCTCTAAAAAATCTTGCGGTCCTATAAAACCTACAATAGTTTTTGACTCTATCACATTTAGCTCTGTATCGAAAAATATAAGTACAGGCGGACCGAATACTCCATACTTTTTACTTAACTCTTTTTGCTCTTGATTATTTTGTGTAATATCTGCTTGAATTAGTACAAACTCTTTCATTTTTGCTTTGACTGCTTCATCCGAGAATGTCTTTTTATCAAGCTCTTTACATACGGCGCACCACTCGGCACTAAAATCAAGCATAATTTTTTTGCCTCTGTTTGCTTCTAAAATCTTATCAAGCTCTTTGATTGAGGTTATTTTTTCAAACTTTAAGTGCGAAGATAAAGCGGCATCAGAGGAGATTGAGATAGAAGGCTTTAAAAACTCCAGCGGTTTTGTCATGCTGTTTGAGCCGCCCAGAACTCCTATAAAAAGAGCTACCGAGTAGATAAAAATAATGATTGCTGTACTTTTTCTAAATGTATGCGCATCCTTCTCAAACGCGCCGAAATAGACTGCAAAACCGATTCCCAAAATAGAGTACAGAAGCATTATAAGGTACTCATCAAGCACTCTCTCAAGCATCCAAATAGCAACGCCAAGCATCATTACGCCGAATATTGCACTGATCATTGTCATCCATGTACCCGGTTTAGGCATAAACTTACCAGCGCTCACACCAACTAAAATTAGCGGCGCACCCATTCCAATGCTCATGGCAAAAAGTGCCGCACCGCCTAGAAGCGCATCTCCCGTCTGTCCTATATAGACCAAAGCGCCGGCAAGTGGAGCCGCAACACATGGACCCACAATCAGAGCCGATAGAAATCCCATAACCGCAACCCCGATATAACCGCCACGGTTTGTGTGGTGATTTGAGCTAATCTTGGCAACAAAAGAGTCCGGAAGTTTCAGCTCGTAGAACCCAAACATGCTAAATGCGAGTGCGACAAAAATTGCAGAAAATGTATATATCGCCCAAGGCGCTTGAAGAGCGGCTTGCAGGTTTGAGCCAAACAGACCCGCTAAAACTCCGGCGATTGTGTAAGCAACCGCCATGGCAAGAACGTAAACAAGAGAGAGCATAAACGCTCTTTTTGTCGTTATTCCCTCGCCTTGAGAGATGATAATTCCTGAGATAATTGGAATCATCGGAAAGGTGCATGGAGTAAGGGAGAGAAGAAGCCCAAAACCTAAAAACGAAAGAAGAACAATAGCAATACTCCCCTCTTTAATCGTATCTGCAATAGAATCACTCTCCGAGAGGTCTTTTTTCACTTCGATATTTACTTCAATCTTCTCTTGCCCTTTTTCATCCGCTCCACTCTCCTCTTTACTCGAAACATCGGGAAGTTTTGCACTATCTATATCAAAGGTAAAAGCCTCTGTATATGGCTCATAGCAAAGCCCCTGTTCCGAGCAACCCTGATAAGAGATTTCAAACTCTACAGCTTTAACGCCAGCTACTCCACTCTCTTTACTCAAGCTTATAACAAATGTCGGTGAGGTCGTATATGACATATCTCCGTGATGATCTACGCTTTTTGGATAGATCACCTCTTTAATGCCGATGCCGCTTCCCTCTTTAATATTTAGTTTAATTGAGTCTTCATAAAGATATATATCTTTTGCAATCTCTAGCGTTGCTTCTATCTGCATCTTATCATTTAATTTTGCTGAGGGTTTAAAAGCCTCCTCTGGCATTAAAAATTTAGGCTGCGCACCTAAAAGCAAAATTGATGAGATAAGAAGTAAAAGAAGTTTTTTCATGGTTATATTTTTCCGATTTTGTAATGTGGCAAGATTATAACGAATTAATGCAAACCATTAATTGAAGCAGGCTTATTTCTACTATTTCAATGAAGAGCACCCTCTGTTAATCTCTTGGCGTGTGGCATCTATTATGGAGAGTATTTTAGCATTGGTAGTTACAGCTGTATCAAGAACTTTTAAAGCCTCTTGTGCTCTGTTAGTGTGACATAGCAAATCTGCCAAATTATTTAGGGCAAGCGGGTGAGTTTTGTCAATGAGCAGTATCTCTCTGTAAGTATCTTCGGCGCTATTTAACTGGTTGGTGCTATAGTAGGCATTTCCCAGTGCAAAGAGTATAGATGTCTCCTGAGGCCAGCGACGAAGTGCACTCTTGTAAGCAATAATTGCCTCATCAACCATTCCTGTTTTTTCCAAATCATACGCGGATTGTAGATATTTTTTTGGAGTAGCAAAGAAAGGAAGTTCATCTGGAGGCAGAAGAACAACTCCCCAGTTACCGCTTCTCTTCCAAATAGCCGCAAATGTCTCAATCGATACTGCCTCATTTGGCTCCTCTCCAAAGTGCATCAAAATAGTCTGCGTCTTTGCGTCATATCCTGTAACCGGCGCATAGTGCCAAAGCTCATACCATGAGAGACCACGGTTTACAAGCACAATTACGGGATGATTTGCTTTGAGCTCCATAAAAAGTGCGTCAAAGTTGGGCTCTAGCGGATAGACAAGAAGACCATTAGCCCTTGCCGCAGCAATTAGTTCTATCTGAAGAGTACCGCCCTTTAGCGGGATAAGCGTTCTCTCATCCAGCTCTTTAAGTGAAAGCTTTGGAGTATATGAGCCCTTAGATTGCCAGAAAGAGGAGACCATCTCTATGGATGTTGAGCCGCAAAGCTCTGAGCGTGGAGCAACAAAAGGAACGTTAATGCTATGTGAAGAGACGTTGGCATCTTTTGGAAAAGGAGTGTTGCGCGCACAGCCTGTTGAAAAAATCAACGAGGCAAACGCAAGAAGAAGGGCGAAATTTATGTTCACATTAGTTAGTTATAGGTTTAGTAAAGTTAAAAACTTTTGTTAATCCAAGAATATCTGTAATAAGTAAAACTATAAATACAAAAACAATTGCACCTACTATTGACATACCAACATCCGCACCGGCTGGCAATGTATCAATTTGATTCGCAACTATTGAAGCCTCTTCATCAGTCATTGAAGCAACTCTTGCCTCTACAATTTTTACATCAACCCCAAGCTCTTCAAACTTTTTTGCAACATCTTCGCGAGATAAAATACCCGCAAGTTTCTCTTTGGATGAAAGTGTATCAGACGACCCATAGCTGAGTGTCTCAGTGGAAGCTATTTGAGCAAACGAAACCTGAGCAAACAGTGTTGTGCTTAGAATAAACGATAAGATTAATTTTGAAAATTTCATGTGATACCTTTTGAACAATTTTTACAAAAAAAACAGACGACAATTTTTAGATGTACTTTGTATTATAATTCTATTATCATTAAACGAAGCTGGATATTTTTTTACAAAAAGTTATCAAACCTTTAGTGATAAATATAGTACAATTTGGCATGGAAGTACATAACTTTTTTTTAACACTCTTTCTTGTACTGATAGCAGCGAGAATATTGGGCGAGCTTTTTGCAAGAGTTGGCATACCATCCGTTCTTGGCGAGCTTTTTGCAGGAATTCTCCTTGGCTCCTCTGTTTTAGGTATTGTAGAGCCAAATGAAATCCTAAAAATATTGGCAGAAATCGGTATCATCTTACTTCTTTTTGAGGTTGGTTTGGAGACGGATTTTACACGCCTCAAAAGTGCAGGAGCGAAATCTCTCGTAGTCGCAATTCTTGGCGTAATTTTGCCTTTTAGTTTTGGGTTATTCACGGCATACTACCTCTTTGGGCTCGCTTTTGACATCTCTCTTTTTATAGGCGGAACGCTTACCGCTACAAGCATAGGCATCACGCTAAGAGTTCTAAAAGATATCCACATGGAAAATACAAACATTGCCCAAATCGTAATAGGCGCGGCAGTTATTGATGACGTCATAGGGATTATTCTTCTTGTTTTCATCTATGATTTCTCTGTCTCCCATGAGACAAACTTTGAGCATACTCTCTCAGTTGCGGGAATGGTTGTTACGTTTTTACTCCTAGCACCCGCTTTTGCAAAAATCATATCATATGCAATCCATAAGTTTCACGCCAGCCATTTGGTTCCGGGATATATACCGACAATCATCATCTCTCTTATTCTTCTTTTTTCATACCTCTCTCATCTGGTCGGTGCACCTGCAATTTTGGGTTCTTTTGCAGCGGGAATTGCTCTATCTAGAAGGTTTTTTCTCCCTTTTGGGGCATTTTTAAGCTCAAATGAGCCGCTGCTTAAAGAGGTAAAATCAAATATGACGCCTATCATCCAGATATTTACGCCAATCTTTTTTGTTATGGTCGGACTCTCTGTTGATCTTAGCATCATCGACTTTTCATCATCATCTTTTTGGATAATGGGACTCTCGTTTATCTTTATAGCCTTCTTTAGCAAGTTTATAGGTGCTTTTTTTATCATACAAAAGTGTGCCAAAAACAATGCGCTCATAGGAATCTCTATGATTCCACGAGGAGAGGTGGGTCTTATATTTGCGGAGATGGGTAGAGTCAACGCTATTTTGCCAAATGAGATCTACGCGATGCTTATTTTTGTAATCATCATCACAACCGTTGTGCCCCCATTTATACTTAAAAAGTATTTTAAAGGGGAGTGTGTCTAAGCGGTATGAAGATTTTTTTTAAGCGCAAAATTAGTAACATTTCTCTACTCTACAAAAAATTATTTATAAAGAAACGAACATGTCAAACAGATTAAAACTAGAAGATTCTCCATACCTGCAACAACATAAAGAGAACCCGGTAGATTGGTATCCGTGGTGCGATGAAGCCTTTGATAAGGCAAAAAAAGAGAACAAAGCCATCTTTATCTCCATCGGTTACAGCTCATGCCACTGGTGTCATGTTATGGAGGAGAAGGTATTTGAAAACCAAACATGTGCGGATATTTTAAATAAGAGTTTTATCTGCATAAAGGTTGACCGCGAAGAGCGCCCTGACATAGATAAACATTACCAAGAGGTCTATATGCTGCTAAACCGCAGAAGCGGCGGCTGGCCTACTTCCATCTTCTGCACGCCTGAGAATAAACCTTTTTTTGCGGGGACTTATATAGCGCCTGAATCAAGAGAGGGAAACATAGAGGGGATGGGTTTTATTGAACTAACCAAACTCATAGCCGAAAAAGTCTCTTCAAAGGATGAGCAACTGCTTAAAAATGCCGATGAGATAGAGAGCTTTTTAAACCATAAAGAGCACCCAAAAGAGGCAACGGTTTTAAAAGAGGATTTTGTCAAAAACTTTATGCTTCAGGTAAAAAACAACTACGACACGCTCTATGGCGGCTTCTCAGTAGCTCCGAAATTTCCTCATGCCAGCACGCTTGGAACGCTTCTGGTTATATACAAACTCTACGACGACAAAGCGGCGAAAGCGATGGTTATAGATACGCTTCAAAACATGAAAAAAGGCGGCATATATGACCTAGTAGACGGAGGTTTTTGCCGCTACAGCGTGGATGATAAGTGGCTCGTTCCGCACTTTGAAAAGATGCTCTACGACAACGCCCTGCTCTGCGAAATATATACAAATGCCTACCTCACATACAATGACGAGAGTTTCTTACATGTAGCAAAAGAGATTGCAGACTTTTGGCACAACAATATGAGCGAAGATGCTCTCTTTTACAGTGCAAGCGATGCCGACAGCGAGGGCGAAGAGGGAACATACTTTATATATGGGTATGATGAAGTTTATAAACTGCTCTCAGACAACGGATACACAAATATTGATGAGATTTTAGACCTTCTCTGTATCACCAAAGAGGGCAACTTTGAGGGCAAAAACATAATCAGGTTCAAAGAGGGACAAGCACCAAAAGATTTTGAAAATATAAAATTTTTGCTCAGAGGGTTAAGAGCATCAAGAGAGTACCCATTTATAGATAAAAAAATCCAAACCTCATGGTCTAGCATGATGATAAAGGCTCTCTTTAACCTCGGCAAAATTGATTACACATATAAACAAAGCGCCATAAAAAGCCTTGATGCACTGCTTGAGACTATGTTTCTTGATGGCAAACTCTATCACACAACACTCATACATAAAACTCCAAAAGTAGAGGCATTTTTAGAGGATTACGCATTTTTGGCTCAAGCACTCATTGAGGCATTTAACGCTACCTGGGATGAAATCTACCTTCTTCGTGCACAGCATTTTGCAAACTTGGCTCTGGAGAAATTTTACGACAAAGGTACATGGAGGTTTAGCGTAGGAGAGTTTGAGACAAAAGCTGAAATCTCTGACAACACATACACGAGCCCTGTAAGTATAATAGTTGATGTTCTGCTCTCGCTCAGTACACTTCTAGAAGATGATAAATACAGCCACTTCGCGTTTAAAACGATGGAGTACAACTCCTACGAACTAGGAAGACGACCAGTCATTTACCCATACATGTTGCGCCAAGTGCTTAGATATCTAAAGGGTGAGAGGGTAATAAAATCAAACCAAAAAAAGCTCGAAGCCAGTGCCCTTGAACTTGCTTACTTGGACTATCCGTTTATCCAAAAAAAGGCTTCTGAGGATGAAAATTTTATGGTTTGCGGCAACAAAAGCTGCTTCGCAAACACGGACGACATTAACAAAATCAATGATATAATAAAAAAAAGTTTTTAAGGATTTGTGATGAAAAATATTATTATAGTGGCAATCTTGGCGCTTGGAACTATGAGTGTTTTTAGCGCATGCGAGAGAAATGATTATCAGCATCCAATGCACAGAAAGTAGAAAAAGATTTGAATAGCATGAAACTAGGCGTAAACATCGACCATGTAGCAGTTTTAAGAGAGGCTAGACGAGTCAACGACCCTGATATTTTAAATGCTCTTTACGTTGCATGTCAAAACGGAGCCGACCAGATAACCATCCATTTAAGAGAAGACAGACGCCACATTCAAGACGTCGATGCCTATAACATCATGAAGCACTCTACCCTTCCAATCAACCTAGAGTGCTCAATCAACAGAGATATTTTAAATATAGTAACAGACTTAAAACCACACCGTGCGACCTTAGTTCCTGAGAAGAGAGAAGAGGTCACAACCGAGGGCGGGCTTGACGTCATAGGACATGAAGATGAGATTGTTTTTTATATAAATGGTTGGAACTTTTTAACTCCAAAAGAAGGGTTGACTGTTTGGGTAAATAATGAAGATGGTCTATATTCTTATAATGGAACGAGTTGGGTTAGTGCAACGGGATTTGAAACTGTAGACAAGTTTGGAATTAACACGACGGCA
>NZ_JAVVFL010000109.1:0-7532 GCF_032250635.1 Sulfurimonas sp. | reverse complement strand
CTCTTTGCGCGAGTTGTTTAAAAGATCAGGGTTTTCTCTCTCTTTCATTGTCATTGAAGAGACCATAGCTTTAATGTTTTTAAGCTCGCCGGAATTTTCAAGGTCAAAATCTTTCAGTGCCTTAGACATATTTCCCATGCCCGGTATCATACCTATTAAAGACTTCATGCTTCCCATCTTCTTCATGCTTTCCATCTGCTCTAAAAAGTCATTGAAGTTGAACTGCCCTTTTTTAATCTTTGAGGTAAGTTTTTTAGCCTGTTTTTCATCAATAACCGATGATGTTTTCTCAGCCAATCCCTCAATGTCTCCAAAGCCCATAAGACGGTTTACGATACGGTCAGGCAGGAAAACTTCTAAGTCCTCCATCTTTTCGCCGCTACCGATAAAACGAAGTGGAACCTGAACTAGAGATGAGAGCCCAAGAGCTACACCGCCCTTTGAATCGCCATCATATTTGCTTAAAATTACGCCATCAATGCCGATTTTTTCTTTAAATGTAGTAGCCGTCTTAACAGCGTCCTGACCGGTAAGAGAGTCTGCAACATAAAAAATCTCGCTAGGATTTGCAGCTTTTTTAACCGCTTCAAGCTCCTTCATTAGCTCATCGTCTATCGCTAAACGACCTGCCGTATCTATAAGAACAACATCATATATGCCGCTGTTTGCTTTTTTGAGTGCTGCAGTTACAACTTCAACAGGATTTTTTGTGCTCTCATTTTCATAGAGTTCAACATCTATTTTCGCCGTAATTTGACGAAGCTGCTCAACTGCCGCTAAACGCTGCAAATCGGCTGCTACTACCAAAACTTTTTTCTGTTTATTTTTTAGATACAGCGCCAATTTACCGGTTGTAGTAGTTTTTCCGGAACCTTGAAGTCCGGTCATTAAAATAACGGTCGGAGGTTTTGAGGCAAAAATAAAGCCTCTGTTTCCGCCTACCTCTAAAAGTTCATAGAGTGTTTCTCTTAGAGCCGCTAAAAATTGGTCTTTTCCAATCCCGTTTTTTTTCGTCTCTACCTGAACTTTAAATATAAGGTCTTTAACAACTTTATGGTTTACATCAGCTTTTAAAAGAGATTTTTTTAGCTCATCTAGAGCCTTGGTGAGGGCTTTTTCATCATCATGAAAACGAATTTTTCTAATAGCATTGGTAAATGAATCTGTTAATGTGTCAAACATATAGCCCTCCTCTTTTAAATATGGTCTTGAATGTAAAAAGTGGCGAATTTTAGCTGAAATTTACTTTAAGTCTGCTTTATATTTGATGATACTTCGTCAAAAAGCTATGAAGCTGGTTGGCAAATCGGTGTGCATCTTTTTGATCAAACGGCTTTGGACCTCTTGTCATCTCTCCTGTATCTCTTATGCTCTCCATCAGATTTCTCATTGCTAGATATTGCTTAATATTGTCAACGGTATATAACTCGCCTCTATGGTCTATCGCGTGTGCCGCTTTATTTATTACTCTGTCTGCTAGCGGGATATCGGCAGTTATTACTAAGTCGCCCTCTTCTGCAAGTTCAACTATATGATGATCTGCTTCATCGGCACCCTGCTCGACAATAATGTAAGTAATCAGTTTTGATTTGCCGATGGTAATTGGTTTGTTTGAGACGACAAATGTTTCAATAGCGAGTCTCTCAATCGAGCGAAAGAGAATCGGCTTTAGAAGGTTTGGAAAGGCATCGCCATCAACAAAGATTCTTATCACTTTATGAGCTCCAGTTTTTTGGCTCGCGGTAGTTTTTTTATCTCCAACTCTCTTATGGTTGCGCTGCTTTTGTCTTTGCAACTCTCAGAGTAAACCAATTGTGTCGGTCTTCTTGCGCGTGTATATTTAGCGCCCTTTATAGAGTTGTTATGCTCCTCGACTCTTCTAGCTAAATCCGTAGTTATCCCGGTGTAGAGAGTCTCATCGCTGCATTGCAACACATAGACACTCCATGCGCTCTGTGGGCTATTCGAAGTGGACAAATGTACTTGGCTCCGGTGCCGTAAACTCCATGTTTAGAAGTCTTACTTTATAGGCATGGAGCATTACGCGCTTTGCTCGTCTTCCGCCGTACTGCTCATCACCGACAATCGGATGTTCTATATATCTGAGGTGAGTTCTTATTTGATGCGTTCTTCCGTGGTGGATAATGCACTTTATTTTTGTTTTATTTCCGCTGACGATATCAGGAAAAACCTCAGTTCTTGCAGGCTTTCCTTTTGCAGAGACGTTTGACGTCGCACGATTATTTTTCTTTGTAGTAAGTATCGGCTTGTCTATCTCAATCGGCTCGCTTATGATTCCCTCAACCCACGCAATGTACTCTTTATAAACCCTGTCTTTTCTAAACTCTTCAATAGCCTTTTGACGAAACTCCTCGTTTTTTACAAGCATTAAAACGCCGCTTGTTTCACGATCGAGTCTGTGAAGAAGCACGGCAGGTTTAAACTGTCTCTCTATCTCATCCGAATTTACATGTGCAGGTTTGTCTAGAACAATCAAGTCATCATTTTCAAAAATAGGCTTGATTTTCTCTACTTTTTCAACCCTAAAAGTAGTTTTTGCGTCGATATCTCCACGAGCAATCATCACCTTCTTATTGCCCACATAGACCAAGCCTCTGTCTATCATAGACTTTGCTTGAGAATTTGAGACTCCCTCTTGTGCCGCTAAAAGTTTATATGCTTTTTCTAATGCCATTATTTAATTTCCTTAATTTTATTTCATAAAATGAAGGAAACCCTTCATTTATTTGTCAGCCAAAGGAATCGTCCCTTTGACTTCGCTAGCCGCTTGGGCACTGAAACTAACCCCTAGCGGGGTAGATTTATTTTTTTATAAAAAGGTTAATTTTTTACTATTCTCTCTATTACCGGTTTTAAGTCTATCTTCTCTTCAACCATACTAGGCGGCAGCTCTTTGCATGCCATGAGTGCTCTGTGTATCTCATCGCTCTCTACATACTGAACATGATGGACATACTTAAAAAGCTCTCTTTGATGAAAAAAGTGTTTTCCGGTAATGATTTTACACCCAAAATAAGCAGGTTCAAGCGGGTTGTGTCCGCCTACATCATCTCTGAATGCACCGCCTAAAATTGCAATATCACTGATTGCATAGATATTATTTAGCTCGCCCATTACATCAACCAAGATCAAATCTGAGTCAAACTCACTATCTTGCGAAAATCGGCTTAGAGTCAAAGAATTTTTGTGGGCATATCTCTTCATAAGTTCATAAACTGCTTCAAATCTCTCAGGATGTCTTGGAACTACGGCGAGCTTTGCGTCACTCTGTTTTTTATACTCTACAAATGATTTTAAGACACTCTCTTCTTCGCCCTCATGGGTGCTTCCTGCGACTATCAGCTCACCTTTGGGCTTTTTGTACTCTTTGGTTTTTTTTATCTCAGCTGCTAGTTTAATATTTCCGATAACCTCAATATTTTTCGCACCCAATGCTAGAAAACGGTTTTTGTCGGCTTGGCTCTGCGCGTAAATCATCTCTACGCTTGAGAACATTTTTTTGTAAAACCATGCAAATTGAAGATACTTTTTAGCACTCTTTTCCGATATGCGCGCGTTTAGAAGTATAATTCTCGTCCCTTTTGCTCTTAAAACACTAAAGAGCATAAACCAAAATTCCGCTTCTAAAACTACAAGTACTCTCTGCTTCTTTGCCCAAAACGGCAAAAACATCTCATAGGGCAAGTATCTTACCTCTGCGTCATACCTTCTGGCTTGCGCCTGTCCTGTATGCGTTATCGTTGTTATCTTTATATCCTGATCTTTTAGAAGATCTAAGATAGGCTTCAGTGCTCTTGCTTCGCCCAAAGAGCATACATGAAACCAAACCCCATCGCTACTTTTAAATCTTGAATTTTTAAAAAGAAAAAAACGAGCCGGAATTGACTCTGTGTATTTATGTTTAAATGAGAGATAAACCAAAAGCGGCAGTGCTACCAAATAGAGCACTACGCTTAAGATAAAGTAGAGAAAGGTAAACGGCTTCAAGCCTATTCTTCGTTAGCTTCCATGTAGAGAATACGTCCGCAATGTGGACAAGTTGTAATCTCTTCAGCTTTGATAACATCTGCATAAATCTTGTCGTTTATAACCATATGACAACCCATACATGCTTGTTCTTCAACAGGAACTACAGTTGTATTTTTAGCCCATCTGCGAATTTTTTGATAAAACGCAAGACCTTTTTGATTCATCTCAGAGATTAATTTCTCTTTTTTCACAAACACTTCTTGACGAGATTTGTTGATTACATCTAATTTTGCATCAACCTCACCTTTAATAGACGCCAAGTTTGCATCAAGCTCTTTTAGAGACTCTTTTGCAGCTTCCATCTGTTCTGTTTTTAAAGCGACAACTCTCTCAAGTCTTTCAATCTCTTCATTTGCAAAATTTATCTGCTCTTTTGCAATCTCTTCTTCAAGTTGAAGCGATTTCATCTCACGTTCAGTTTTAACTTCTGCGCTTTTTCTAGAATTATCTTCTAGTTTTTGAGAAAGTTCTTGCAGATGAAGTTCATTCTTCTTCTTCTTAATTTCCTCGTCTTTAATCTCTTTTGTTAGATTTTCAATATCTGAATCTATACTTTGTTTCTTAGCTAGAGCTGCCTCAAGCTTGGAGTTTGCTTCTTCTATCTGTGGTTCAAAGGCATCTATCTCTTTGTCAATTTGCGATAGGTCAATTAGCTGTTTTAGGTGTAAGTTCATTAATCTCCTTTTGGATTAAATAGTTGTACCAATTGCTTAAATATAAGTAAAAGGGTTTTTTGATGATGAAATTATAGCTTCTAAACCTAAATTTTTCAAATGTTTAAACAAAATTTCTGCAAAAAAGTGTTCACTCTCAAAATGCCCTATATCAATCATGGAGAGATTTATGCTCTTTGCCTCCATGGCATCGTGATATTTGATGTCTCCGGTTAAAAAGCAATCAGCCTTAATGGACTTAATCAAAGAGCATCCAGAACCCGTAGTAAGAGCCACCCTTTTTACCCTTTGAGAACTCTTGACACACTTTGCATGAGGCAGAGAAAAAGCAGCGGCAACTTTTAGAGCAAAAACATCAAAATCTTCATCTATGTCCAAATACGCTACAAAGCCATCTTTTTGAGCAATTTTATAGCCCAGAACCTCTGTTGCCACATATTCGTTTAGATGCGTTTGGTCAAAATTTGTGTGCATTGAGATATTTGAGATATTTTTTTGTATCATCTTGTAAATAAGGTTTGCGGGGTAGCGGTTAAACTCAAGCTGCTTAAGCCCACCAAATATAAGAGGATGATGCGTTATCAGGAGGGTGTTCTCCTCCATGGAGTCTATGAGAGCTTCATCGACATCTATGCTTAGAACTACCTTTTGAACCTCTTGGTTAAAATCTCCAAGCAACAAGCCTGAGTTATCCCAGCTCTCTTGAAGTTCAAAAGGTGAAAGTTCGTTCAAAAACTCATATATCTCAGAAATTTTCATACTATTCTCCTAGCCTAGTTTCTCAAGCTCTTCTTTTGCCTCTTTGAAATCTTCATTCATCTCAATCGCCTTTTTGTACATCTCTTTGGCTTCCTCAAAATGTTTCATATCGACTAGAAGATTTCCGTAATTGTAGTATGTTGTCGGGTTGCTGTTATTAATATCCAAAGAGGCGTTTAGGTGCAGTTTTGCCGATACAAACTCTCCGTTGGCTCTGTAAATAGAGGCTATTGCGTTGTGGATATACTCATTGTTCTTATCGTCCTCAAGAGCCTCTTTGTAGAAGCCCAATGCTTCATCTCTATCTCCAAGCTGCTCTAAAATATAGCCCATTTTAAACAGAACATCAGAGTCTTGCCCCACTTTTGCATTCGCCTCTTTAAACAGAGCAATCGCCTTTGGCAAATCACCATTTTCAAATGCCTCATCTGCTCTTATTACCAATGATTCCGGATCAAATGAGGATGGAACACGCCCATCATCTTTTGGTTTTGGATTTTGTAGAGTCTGAATATGCTCGTAAACTTTAAATGCAAAAAATGCCGAAGCACCCAGCATAATAATCTGAAATAGTGTCATTTTATACCTTTTACTATATTTTTATTCATTAGTTCAACAAATTGAAGCGGGTCAACCTGCTGGGCAGCAACCCTGATTCCAAAGTGAAGATGCGGGCCCGTCACTCTGCCCGTACTTCCAGAGAGACCGATTGTTTCGCCTTTTTTTACCATAACTCCCTCTTTAACGCCAAGCTCACTCATGTGAAAGTAGCATGAGTATATGCCGTGTCCGTGGTCTATAACTACCGTACCGCCGGAGTAGAATCTGTCCTTTGAGAGGACTACCTTTCCGTTGTTACATGCTACGAGAGGCTCACCTTCGCCAGCTCTAAAATCCGTTCCTCCATGATAGCTCTTCAATGAACCGTTGTAAACTCTTGCTTTTCCAAAGTCGCTTGTTATTTTACTGTCCAATGGGATAATAAACTCCGAAGAGATGTAACTTTGCATGGTTGTTTTTTTATAGACATCCATAGCTTCAACGTACTCTTTTGAAGCCCTTTGTTGATCTTTTTTGCTTAAAACTACTTTTGAGCCATCAACACTGAGCGTCTCTTTCTCATAGTTTGCACTCTCTACGCGAAAGAAGAGAGATTTGCTTTTTTGCTCACTCCCCTGCTTGTAATAAATCTCTACTTTTTTATCAGATGGCTTTTCATAGTAGTCTATAGGAATAAGCGCGTAGAACATCTCATCATTAAGCGGATTTTTAAAGATTTTATATCTTTTATTGCCCAGCGCTATATCTTCATAACTGATATTTTTCTCTTTTTTAAACTCCAAAAGAGCGGTTTTTCCGTTTGAGACAGTTGAGCTTGCCATCTTAATATCGAGTGCAAAAACAGTGCATGCGAAGAGAGAAAAGAGAAAAAAGAACCTCATCAATAATCCTTCATAGAGCGTTCCATATCACGCTTCATGTCCTTCTCTTTAAGGTCATTTCTTTTATCATGAAGCTGCTTCCCTTTTGCAATGGCAATTTGGATTTTTACAATGTTTCTATCGTTAAAATATAGCTGCAGAGGAACCACCGTATACCCCTCTTTCTCAACCGCTTTTATCATCTTTGTTATCTGTTTTTTATGCAAAAGAAGTTTTCTGCTCCCTCTCTCTTCATGTGAGTAAAAATGGTGAGTCGTCTCAAGTCTGCCAATGTGAGCATTGAACAAAAATGCTTCATTGTTGACAAAACGGATAAAGCTGTCTTTTAGATTTACACGTCCAGCTCTTATAGCCTTTATCTCGCTGCCTTTAAGAACTAAACCCGCTTCAAACTTCTCTTCTAAAAAGTAATCAAAATAGGCTTTTTTATTTTTTGCTATCGTCTCACCCATCGCCTATTGTTTCTCCCTTTTATTTTTTTTATTATATCTGTATTATTTTACAATCTGATTAATGATGCCTGAGTGCTCACGTTTTAAAAAGCTTATTTCTTTTGAAATTTTGCCTGCTCTTTGATGTTAATTACCTCGTTGACTTCAACGATGTG
>NZ_JAVVFL010000108.1:0-7670 GCF_032250635.1 Sulfurimonas sp. | reverse complement strand
AAGGCTATTCTGCCAGATTCTAAACTCGCACGAAGCATCATCCCTCAACTCAAACATCTCGCCGTCCTCCGTTTTCCAGTGAGCGTTCGTACATGCATAGAGCTTAACCTTTTTGCCGCTCACCTCTTTGTCACGCACCTCAATGGAACCATCATCACAATAAGGACATTTTCCTAAAATCATAACAACCTCCTCAGATTCAATAAACATCGTAATTTTATGAATATTACTATTTTTAATCAATTTATCTAAAAATTATTGCATTTTGTCATGTTTTTAATATTTTTTTTATTATTTTGATATAAATATGTATAATGTTCTTATATTAAATAATTGTAAGTAAAAAGAAAAACATGATATTAAAACTTTCTAACTTAATTGCATTGCTTCTTGCTGAAGCATGGTTAATATCTTCTCCAGATTGGGAGCCAGGAATATTGTTTATTGGTTTTCTTTCAAGTTTGATTTTTCAAGAAGTGAAGGATTTACAGGCGCATAATTCTCAAAACTCTCATGATAAAGAGCTGTTTAAAGAATTTATAAATGACTTACCTTCAACAAGTGGAAGCATTGAATTTATCCGAGAGCATGATTTTCATAACTCATTTAAATTATCAAAACTTGATAACTTAAGGGAGTTTGTAAAAAAATGGAATAATGCAGAATATGAATTTATCAATCATGATTTAGAAAATCCACGAAACAAATTATTAAACACAATTTTCGAGTTTATTGAAGTATCTGGTTTAAATACTTTTCCAGAGCGTGATGGATGGCAAACATCAATACCTAAATATCTAGAAAATGGTGATATACCTCCAATAAGAAAGAAAGCCATCGAAAAAATGAATGCTTTAGGATATGATATTTTCATTCAACATCAAGCTTTAGTTAGAGCTGGAAAAAATAAATTAAATACCTAACAACTTAAAAGAGACTAATCCTATTATTATTTCAAAAAAATATCAATTCTGCTAAAATTCCGCCCATGAATATATATGAAGATAAATTTCAAGCGAGCATACAAAACAGTTTTTTCCACAAACTCTCGCAAAGTGAACAGGAGTTTATACGCTCCAGGGCTTACATGTATAGGTTTTCTCATCAGGAGATCAGGCAGATAATCGACATCGCAAGAGACCTTGAGATGTGGAATGAAAAGAACATCATAGAGATATTTCCGGAGCACTCTCAAAAAAAAGTTATTTTCTCAAGGCTTAAAAAAGCGTACGAAGAGCTGCGCAATAAACCTAACTCCTACAAAGATTTTGAGCTTAAAAACCAGAGAGACGAGCAGAAGTTTACCTTCAAAACCGAAGCAAAAGAGGGATTTGGGCTTGGACTCTGCCCAGTTGCTAGCGAAAAGACAAGATGCTGCAATCTTCTAACTCTTGATGCGGTCGAGAGCTGCGGGTTTGACTGCTCTTACTGCTCCATACAATCTTTTTACAACCAAGACACCGTGACCTTTGACAGCAATTTCGCAACAAAGCTCAAAAATCTAAAACTTGATGAAAACAGAACCTACCATATAGGTACAGGTCAATCTTCTGACTCGCTTTTGTGGGGAAACAGAGAAGGCATCTTGGATGCGCTCTTTGACTTTGCGAGGCAAAATCCAAATGTTATTTTAGAATTTAAAACAAAATCCGATAATGTAAAATACTTTTTAGAGAACGATGTACCTAAAAATATACTCTGTACCTGGTCGCTCAACACGCCTACGATCATTCAAAACGAGGAGCACTTGAGTGCCTCTTTGGAGAAAAGGATTAAAGCCGCAAGAAAAGTAGCGGACAGAGGCGTTAAGGTCGGTTTTCATTTTCACCCAATAGTCGAGTATGAAAACTATCTCAGTGAATATGAAGCGGTTTACAAAGAGCTTATAAGTTCGTTTGACGCAAAAGAGGTCTCACTTGTTAGTTTTGGTACACTTACCTTTATAAAACCCGTTATCAAACAGCTTCGTGAGCGGGATTTTAGAAGCAAGATTACCCAGATGCCATTTGTTGATGCAAACGGCAAAAGCTCCTACCCGCATGATACAAAAGTCGAGATGTTCAGACATGCTTATGAGAGTTTTGCTCCATGGCACAAAGAGGTCTTTTTTTATCTCTGCATGGAAGAGCATGCGATGTGGAGCGAGGCGTTTGGTTACCAATACTCGACAAACAACGATTTTGAAAGAGCGATGCTTGGAGCCTATACAAAAAAACTAGAGATGGAGTTTTTAATATGAAGTTTTTATCTGACAACCTGCTCTATATCTATATGGTATCTCTTATATTGTTCGCTTTGTATGACACAATATTTATAAAAAAAGAGTCGGTACCAAATACACTAAAATCCCATAAAGTTGAAGAGGCTCCACAAAACAGCATGCTCTCAGTCAGTGAAAAAAAGAGAGAGTTTAGCAATCTTGTAATTCCAGCCATAGACAAAGTTTACGCCGAGCTGGAAGAGCAGTACAATGAGATTTCCCAAAATCTGACAAATACGGCGTATAAAGAGAAAATATCAAAGTTAAAAAAGATCTATAAAGTAGAGAGTGACGAAGAGCTCTTAATGGCTCTAAAACCTCATCCAAAAAGCATTGCCATTGCCCAGGCAGCGATGGAGAGCGCATGGGCGGAGTCAAGATTTCTCAAAGAGGCAAACAACTTATACGGCATGTGGTCGGTAAGCAAAAAAGGTCCGAGAATTGCGGCTTCGGAGCAGAGAGGCGAGAGAGTCATCTGGCTGAAAAAGTATTCAAGCATAGAGGACTCCATCAGAGACTACTACAAAACACTTGCCCGTTCCAAAGCCTACAAAGACTTTAGAGAGCTTAAGATGCAGACGGACGACCCCTATCTGCTAGTCGAAAAGCTAGAGAACTACTCTGAAATCGGCGAACAATACGGCGATGACTTAACTAAAATCATAAGGTATAACAAACTATATCTTTACGACTAATTGGTTTTTTACACAAGACCGAGAAGTGCGACAAAGAGCACAGGCGGAGTTATGACAAGCCCTACTTTCATATATTCGCCCCACCCTATTTTCACTCCCTTTTTAGCAAGCACATGTAGCCATAGAAGAGTTGCGAGTGAGCCTATCGGCGTCATTTTCGGACCAAGGTTTGAGCCTAAGATATTTGCATAAACAAGCGCTTCATTTCCGATGTAACCTACCTGATCTATCGCTATATCCATAATCATGATTGTCGGCATGTTGTTCATAACCGAGCTTACAACTGCCGAGAGAAATCCGGTTCCGATGATGGCAATAAAGTCTCCGTGCGTATTTAGCTCTCTAATCCAAGAGGCTATTACATCGGTTAGCCCCTCGTTCTTAAGACCGTAAACGACAACATATAGACCGATGCTAAACCATACAACCTGCCAAGGTGCGGCTTTTATGGTCATAATTGGTTTTACCGCTTTGTAGTGATTTGCAATTACCAAAAGAATCAGAGCGCCGCCGAGGGCAAAAAGAGAGACTGGCAGATGGTAGTAATCGCCTATAAAATAACCCACCATTAAAAATGCAAGAAAAAACCAGCTGAACTTAAACATGGTCTGATTTTTTATAACCGATGAGGCTTCGGGAAGTTTTGAGACGTCGATTGTAAAGGGGATATCTTTACGAAAGTAGATCCACAAAACCGCAATAGAAGCAGCAATGCTCAGCAGATTTGGCAAAAACATATTTTTAGCATACTCGACAAAGCCGATATCAAAATAGCCTACCGTTACAATGTTTGTAAGGTTTGAGATAACAAGAGGATTGGATGCGCTGTCTCCTATGAAACCGCCCGCCATCAAAAAAGCAAATATCGCCAGCGGTTTCATCTTTAGGTACTTCATCTTTGCAAGGAGTATCGGCGTTAAGATTAGCGCCGCGCCGTCATTTGCAAAAAATGCGGCAACTATGGCACCAAGCAGAAGTATATAGACAAACATCTTGTGTCCGTTTCCACCACTTAATTTTGCCATCTTTATCGCTGCCCACTCGAAAAAACCTATCTCATCCAAAATCATGGAGAGAAGGATTATCCCGATAAAAGCCAAAGTCGCATCCCAGACAATGTCTATTACACTTATAACATCTCCAAAATTTACAACCCCAACTACAAGAGCTACAACCGCTCCAGCAACGGCAGTCGTGCCTATCTGTAAACCGCGCGGCTGCCAGATGATAAAAAGCAGGGTAACCAAAAAAACAAACATTGCCAGTGCCATATATGACTCCTATTATTTAAAAAACCAAAACTATAGCAGAATTAAATCTAAATATCAACATATATTGATTTAACAATATTTTTTCGCTACAATTTTGCAATTTAAACAGAGGAGCTCATTGTGGATATCTTTTTAAAAAGTGTCGCGGCACTCAATGACGAAACAAGAGTTCTAATACTGCGCTTTCTTGACGAACATGGCCGTACTTGTGTTTGCGATCTGCAAAACTCTTTAGAGATGATTCAGTCACGTCTCTCACGCCATCTTAAAATCTTAAAAGAGGCGGGATTTCTGCGTGTTGATAGACAAGGAACTTGGGCGTACTACTCTGTGCGTTGTCCGCTTGACCGTTTCAGAACCGAAGCACTGCAAGAGATAAGACATCTTGATATCGAAATTCCAAAGTTAAAAAAATCATCACAAACAGGAGAGTGTAAACTATGAGTAAAAAAAATGTATTGATCCTATGTACGGGAAACAGCTGCCGCTCAATAATGGCAGAGGCACTTTTAAACGCAAAACTTGGTGATTGTCTAATCGCACAGAGCTCGGGCGTAAAAGCAAGCGGTGCGGTAAATCCACATGCAAAAGCGCTTTTGGGGTCTTACGGCTACTGGAGGGATGAGTATCACTCAAAAGTCATAGAGACGGTCTTAGATACTGCGTTTGATCTGGTAGTTACGGTCTGCGATCACGCAAAAGAGACCTGCCCTATGTTTCCAAAAGCGGTTAAAACAATCCATATAGGGTTTGACGATCCAAGCGGAAAAGCGGAAGAGGAGTATGAAAAGACACTTCTTCTTATAGAAAAAGAGCTTCTTCCCGTTGTCAAAAAAGAGTTGTGTAACTAAGCATGTTTGAGTGGTTGCACGATCTAAGCTCATGGGCTCTCTTTGATATTTTTGGACTTGCAAAAGAGAGTCATCTGGGCGAGGCTCTGCACTTTTTCATCTACGATACCATAAAGATTTTTATACTGCTTCTGCTCATTATCTATATTGTCACCCTATTAAGAAGCTACTTTCCCGTAGAGAAAGCAAGAGCATACATAAGCGGCAAGCATAAGATAACTGGGCATGTACTGGCAGCACTCTTCGGCGTCATCACTCCATTTTGTTCATGCAGTGCCATTCCTCTGTTTTTGGGTTTTTTACAGGCAAGGATCCCTCTTGGCGTAACATTTAGCTACCTTATCTCTGCACCCCTAAGCGATGCGGTAGTTATAGCTCTGCTTCTCTCGCTTTTTGGGTGGAAGATCGCACTGCTTTATGTAGGTGTCGGTCTTTTGATAGCTATTGTCGCGGGACTCATTATTGGCGCAATGAACTTAGAAAAAGAGATTCTGATAGAAGTAAAACCCGTAGATGTAGTCTCTTTTAATGAAGAGAAGATAACCTTTTCAAACAGAGCAAAAGAGGCGTGGGAGTACACGGCGGATATATTTAAAAAGATATATCTTTATGTTATCGTAGGTGTCGGTATCGGCGCATTTATCCACGGTTATGTTCCAGCTGACTTTATTAGTAAATATGCAGGCGGTGATGCATGGTACGCACCGATAATCGCTGTTGTGATGGGTATACCGATGTACAGCAGCGCGGCGGGGATATTGCCGCTTGTAGAAGTACTTACGCAAAAAGGGATGCTTCTTGGAACGGCTCTTAGCTTTATGATGGCAGTGGTGGCGCTAAGTCTGCCAGAAGCGATGATACTAAAAAGAGTCCTCTCTCTTAAACTCATTGCGATATTTTTTGGCGTGGTCGGCTTTGGGATACTCTTGGTCGGGTATCTATTTAACATAATTTTATAAAAGGATAGCAGATGAAAATCGAGATTTTAGGAACAGGCTGTGCAAAGTGTAAGACACTCGAAGCGGTTGTAAAAGAGGCGGTGGCAAAGAGCGGAAAGTTCGTTCAGATAGAAAAGGTTGATGATCTTATGGAGATCATGAAGTATCAGGTAGTTAGCACTCCGGGGCTTGTGATAGATAACAAAGTTGTAAGTACCGGAAGAGTTCTGAGCGTAGAAGAGGTCCTCTCGCTAATAAACGAGAGTTCTGGCGTTAACTAATTTTTACTACTCTCAATAGCCAGCAGGACACCATCCCAAAATTTGATTCGAGCTTTTATTGCAAGCAGGGCAGCTTCTTCTGCCTCTGCTATTTTCACCTTATCATCTTCACACAATAGCTCAAGCATACGCATGGACATTGGACCGTGAAAGTCTCCATCAAGCTCTATATGACGGTCTAAATAGTAATAAAATACACCTGCCTCTTCTCTTGAGATATTCATTTTATCAAGAAGGGCACGAAACATTTCTGGAATGATATGTTCTCTGCCTAGAGCAAACGCTGCAGCAATAACATGAGGTTTGTCACCATTGATAAAGTTGAATGTTGTTTGCATGAACTCTTCCGCTGCAGAAGGTATTTTGGTTGTTTTTCTCGCAATATCCAGAGAGTCGGATGCAACTTTAGAAACAAACTCTCTGGCAAGCTGACTACTTCCAACTTTAACCTCTTCCATAGCTTGTAAGTAGAGGTTAAAATGGCTTGTATATGTTGGTGTTCCATCTTCTAGCGCAATACCTTCATCTGTCTCTTCTTCAAGCACAATATCGTTAATAAAACGTTGTACTTGCGCATCTCCAACCGGAGTCCATGGTATCTGTGCAGGAGCAATTTTGTTTTGCAGATATTTAACCAATGACATAAAGTCCCAAACAGAGTAGATGTGGTGTTGCATAAAAACTGTTAGGTCGTTCATATCTGTAACGGCAGTATAAACAGGGTGGGTCGCAAGCTCTTTTCTTAATTTTTTTACATTTTCAAGGGGGAAAGTTGTCAATATATAATCCTATATTTTTTTTGAAACAAGATTATACATAAATTAAAAGGGGGAAATTAAATGGTTTAGATAACGATCTGATTTTGTCGCTGGAGGGAAGTCTTAGTGACTTCCGCATCCGCCGCCGCAGCATCCGTTGCTTGTTGAGTCGCTCATAGCGATAACAAAACTATCTCCTACCTCTTGAACTTTAAAGCTGTGCTTGCCGCAGAACTCATCGTTCATAGTGTCTCTCATCTCGATAGATTTTAAAAGAGCGCCATCTTTTGAAGCGATCTCCAAACCGTTTACCAAGTCACTTTTTTTAAAACAGCTGCACTCTTTTTCTACAATGATCTTGAACATATTGTTTTCCTTGTTTTATCTAAATTTTTCAAATAATATCAAATTCCTCTGTTTATATTCTTAGCACTTTTGAGATCTCAATATTTTTAAGATTGCCATAATTATGACAATGTTTGTATGCCCATAGCGTTTGGTATGTCAAAGAGGATATAATGTCAAAAAAGTTCTCAAACAGATGTTTGAGACAGACGGAATAACAAGGAAACAAATTGCAACAGAACCAACATTTAGAACTTGGACGCATAAACTG
>NZ_JAVVFL010000107.1:0-7701 GCF_032250635.1 Sulfurimonas sp. | reverse complement strand
GTAAAAATCGTACATTATCTGCTCCAAACTCATAGAGAGTCTAAGATATATCTCTTCATTTTTATACAGAACTCTTTTGGCAACATATAAAAAATCCGCTTTTACGGTATCTGAATATCTTGTTATATCCCCGTAATCCTGAGAGTTTGACTGCATGACCTCAAATCTTGAAGCATGGTTATCCATCTCTTTTTTATCTGCATCTGACTCAGCTAAAACCACCCCATCTTGGGCAATAATAGTTACTCTAAGAGACATTCTCTTATTTATCTCTGATGCAAAACTATCCAGATCTTCTACATGTTTTAAATCCATCTCCATAAATTCTATGGCATGTTTTAAGTGATTTTTATTGTGCTCGATTATTATATCTTTTAGCGCAATATAGCTGATGATTGATGAGATGAGTAGCGAAGCGGCAAAAAGAAGTATAAACTTTAAAATAAATATCTGATGTATTTTCAACACAGTTTATACCCTACCCCGCGGACTGTCTCTATGTAGTTTTTTGTTTTATCGGGATCTATCTTCTCTTTAAGCCTGTTTATGGCTACATTTACGGTTCTATACTGGTACTCTTCACTCTCTCCCCAAACATTTTGTAAAAGATAGTCACGGTCAAGCACGCTGTTTTTGTTAAGAATAAATTCGCTCAAGAGATTAAACTCAAGTTTTGTAACATCTACTTTTTTACCATCCACACTAAGCGTTCTTGAACTTTTGTCCAAAACCAAATCTCTGTGGGAGAATATCCCCTCTTCCACTTTTTTTGAAGTTCTTCGCAAAATAGCCTTGATTCGAAGAAGGAGCTCTTTCATATTGAAAGGCTTTGTTATGTAGTCATCTCCGCCTCTTAAAAATCCCTCCTCTATCTCAGAGTCTGCATTTTTTGCACTTAGATATATTACCGGTGTTGCAAATCCATCTTTTCTTAGAGCTTGAACAAATTCGCTTCCCTCTACGCCGGGGAGATTTCTATCCATTATAAGAAGATCAACATCCTCTTCAACAAGCATCTGCTCAACACTTTTGGTATTTAAAAAGCCTATGACTTCATAACCCTCTTTTTGCAGATTGTACTCAATGAGCTCTAAAATATCCTCTTCATCTTCTACTATGACGATTTTTGCACTCATATGTAAGTGTCCCTATTTATATTTTCTACTATTGTAACAAAAAAGGGTCTCTTTTTCATTACAGTTACTTCTCAATCCATGCATCTGTTTTTAAAACCTCTCCCTCATCAAATATTTTTAGCTTAAATGCACGCTCACATTTTCCCTCTTTAAAATCCATTATAGCTATCTGCATTATTTTTTTACACTTTTTTGGGATATCAAAATGACCTTTTAGCCCCGTGAGAAACTGCTTAAGAGGTACTTTTTCATCCATGCCTATTACGTTGTCTCTACAGCCAGTAAGCCCCATGTCCGTAAGATAAGCTGTTGCGTTTGCTATTTGAAGATCATCTGTTCCCACATGAGTGTGTGTCCCAATTATCGCACTGACTCTTCCTTGAAGAAGCATCATCATAGCTCGTTTTTCACTAGTTGCTTCTGCATGAAAGTCTATAAAAATATTTTTCACACCTCTCTCGTGAAGAGATTCTACACTCTCTTTTGCACATCTAAAAGCATTGTCGGTGTAAGGCATGGCATAGTGCCCCATAAGGTTTAAAACGGCCAGTTTTTCTCCGGCTACGTCATAAACCTTGCAACCCGTTCCGCTTACCTCATCAGGATAGTTATGCGGTCGTAAAATCTCATGTGTCTCAAAAAGCGCCTCAACCTCTTTTTTGTCCCATGTATGATTGCCGCCGCTCATGCAGTCAATCCCATAACTAAAAAGCTCATTGGCATTTTTAAGAGTCAAACCAAACCCATGAGATGCGTTCTCGTAGTTTGCTACTACAAAATCAACGCCGTGCTCCGCTCTTACCTTTGACAGATGACTCTTTAACATATCTCTGCCGGGACTTCCTACAATATCGCCTATAAATGCTACTCTCAACGTCAAACTCCTCTTAAATACTTTAGCACTGCTTTAATAATGTCGTCATCATCTTTAGAGTCTGACTTTATGCTCTCTTTTTTCTCATCCATGTAGGTAAGTGTGATGTTCTGTCCATAGTTTGAAACACTCTTTATCTTCTTATGCAGACTCAAAATTTTAATGACCATCAGCTCAAAAAACTGCTTTGTCGGTGTGTCAAGCTCGCCGAAACGGTCTATTACTTCCTCTTGTATCTCATATATCTCAACGCTTTGCTCACATGATGAGAGGCGTCTGTAGATGTCCAGACGAAGTCTATCCTCTTTTACCACCTCATCAGATATGAAGGCAGAGATGGTTAGCTTAATATCGACTTTTAGCTTTTCGCTCTGCGCCTGATTGCTAAGAAGTTTTATGGCATCTTCTAACATTCTAAGATACAAGGAGTAGCCGATATTTTTTATATGTCCGCTTTGGGCATCGCCTACTAAGTTTCCTCCGCCTCTTATCTCTAAGTCGTGATATGCAAGCACGGAGCCGCTTCCCAAAAATGAGTTGGATTCAAGAGCAAGAAGCCTTTTTTTGGCATCATCAGTTAGTGTCTCTTTACTCTCTACTATAAAGTATGCAAATCCCTCGACACTGCTACGCCCAACGCGACCTCGTAGCTGATGCAGGTCTGCCATTCCGAATCTATCTGCGCCATCAACTATAATGGTATTTACGCGCGGCATATGGATTCCTGACTCAATTATGGAGGTTGCCAGCATCAGGTCATACTCCCCTGCTTCAAATTTCAGAAGCTCTTTTTCAGTATCGGTTGCAGAGATTTTGGAGTGAAGCATTACGACTCTTAACTCTGGAAGTATCGCTTTTAGCTCTCCGAGTTTTATCGGCATGTGGTCTATGGAGTTGTGGACGTAAAATATCTGTCCTCCGCGCCTTATTTCACGAAGGATTACCTCTTTTATAAGCTTCTCTTCATACTCTTTTACAAAAGTTCGCACCGGCTCTCTCTCGCTTGGGGGAGTAAGCAGCTGCGACATTGTTTTTATGGAGCTGAGTGCTTGATTTAATGAGCGGGGAATCGGAGTCGCACTCATGGAGAGGAGATGAACATTGTGGTAGAGCTCTTTTATCTTCTCTTTTTGCTTTACCCCGAACTTATGCTCCTCATCTATGATGACTACGCCAAGATTTTTAAAATCCAAATCAAAGAGCGTATGCGTCCCGACAACAACGTCAAGATCTCCGCTTGCAAGTGCTTTAATGATATTTTTTTTATCTTTTGCACTTACAAATCTATCCAGCTTTGAGCACTTTATCCCCAGATCATCAAATCTCTCACGGAGTGAGCGGTAGTGCTGCGCGCTAAGTAGCGTTGTTGGAACAATTAGAGCCGATTGATAACCCGACTTGTAGGCTGCAAAAATAGTGTTCATAGCAACTTCCGTTTTGCCAAAACCAACATCACCGCTGAGCAGCCTGTCCATGATGTGACCCGAACTCATCTGCGTAATTATCTCGTTGATTGATTCCGTCTGATCATCCGTATAAAGAAATCCAGAGAGCTTTTGAAACGCTCTTAATTCGCTCTCATCTACGCTAATTTTAGGTGCTTTTATAAGCTCTCTTGCGGCGGCAGTGTTTACAATCTGCCCCGCTATCTCCATAAGCCGCTTTTTTACGCTCTCTTTTAGTTTGCCGAAACTACCTTTTCCAAGCTTGTCCAGAACAGGAACAGAGCCGCCTGAGGCGATATAGCGGTCTATGACATCGAGGTTTTCAACGGGGAGCAAAACCTTGTCATCGCCTACATACTTAATGACTATAAAATCTTTAATACCGCCTAAAATCTCAGTCTTCTCAATACTCTCAAAGATGCCGACACCGTAATCCTCATGAACTACATAATCACCAGCTTTGAGATCATCGAGCAAAATGGAGCTTTTTCTTCTGCGTCTGATTCTATCTGGCTTGTTAAGCGAAATGACAAGCTCATCTTTGGTAAGGATGTTTAAGATGTAGGGAGCATAACGAGTCTCAATCCCTTTTAGATCAAATAGTCCCGCCTGTTTAACGACCGCCTCATTTGAAGCTATAACCGTTATCTTTTTATCTTTATGCACTTTTAAAAGAGCTTGAACGTCGCTCACGGATATCTCTTTAAAGTCGTCGGATTCGCTCAAAACCTCAAGGTTAAAACACGCTCTTGAGAGTGTTGGCTTATTCAGAGCATAGGCATCAACCAAAAGAGCATCAAGGTTTCTAACAAGCTTGGCGTTTTTGCCATCTAAAAAATTCTCAGCACTCTCATCAAGATGCCAAAGTCCCAAAGAGGCGATATCTTTAACCAAAGAGTTAAATTCACTTTTGGCAATCTTGTCGTTTAACCTATCGAACTCATCTTCATGCAGTGAGTAAAAGGCGGGTGTTATCACTATGCTCTCAAGCTCATCTTTTTGTGTTCTTTGGGATTCCAGCTCAAAATATTTTATCTGCTCTATCTCATCATCAAATAGTGAAATTCTAAGAGGCATCGCGGATGAGGGAGGAAATATATCTATAATATCTCCGCGAAAGGAGATCTCCCCCTCTACCTGAACCATGTCCACAAAGCTGTATCCCCAAAAAAGCATCTGCTCTTGAAACTTTTTTAGCTCTATATTAGAGCCAAACTCAAGTGTTGTGGAATTTAAAAGATTTGCTTTTGGAAGGTTAAAAAGAAGCGTCTTTAACGGGGAAATGATAAGAGGCTTTTTTTTAAGAGAGTAGTATTTTCTTAGAGCAGAGAAGAGTTCATGAATCTCCTCTTTATATACTCTTAAATCGTCCCCGAAAGTTGCTCTGAGATCCGGAAAAACAAGCACATCTTTTTTAAAAAACTTAGCTACGCTCTCCAGCTCATGCGCCTCTTTTGCGTCTTGGCATATCAAAACCTCCAGGTCTTGATCTTTAGAGGTTTTGTAGTATTGAAATAGTCTGTTTTGTGACATTAGATTAAATGGAGGACTATGATACTTTTACCTCATTATCATTAATAACGCTCTTTAGCGTATCGGCAGGAATATTTTCTCCATGTGATGCTTTTTTTGCAATAGCAGAAACATCTTTCACGATGCTATTTCCTTCAAAAATACCTTTTGCTTCGATTACCAACTCAGAGGACTCTATAGAGCCACTTACTCTTCCGTGTGCCTTAATCTCTACTCTTGCAGCATTAATGCTTCCCTCAACATAGCCCTGAACCACAAGTCTAGTTGTAGAGATGTCCCCTTTGATATGACCGCTTTTACCGATATTAACCTCTTTGCTTGAGGTTATTACCCCCTCAAACTCTCCATCTACATAAAGATTGCACGCCAGTGTCATCTCACCTTTGATTGTAGAGCCAGCTGTGATGATGGTAGTGTTTGTGTCGGGTTTGGTACCTTTATGTGTGCTGTCGCTGTTATTAAAGATTGCCATGGTATCTGTTTCTCCTTTTCAAATATATCATTATAATTTTTTACACTCCATCTTACAAATTCTACAGGGTTAACTGCCCTTTGAATAAATCTGATTTCATAATGGAGATGCGGACCGCTGCTCATGCCTGAGTTGCCTGTGTAGGCAATCAAATCGCCCTTTTTAACAAAACTGCCCGATTTTATCACAACTTTGTTTAAATGAGCGAAATAAGCTCTAAAACCATAATTGTGTTGCAGTATGACAAGATTCCCAAATCCGCTCTTATCATGAAATCCAGCCCACTCAACAATCCCATCGGCAGTCGCATAAACAGGAGTATCCATAGCGGCTTTCATGTCAATGCCGCGGTGAAGCTCTTTTGAATTTAACGTAGGGTGTATTCTGTAACCAAAACTGCTTGTGACTCCGTTGTATCTAACCGGTGAACCGCTTGGAATAAACTGCATAAGCGTAGCCATGTGTTCAGAATTTAGCTTTGTGACACTTACTCTATCTTGCAACGACATCTCTGCTACGGGCGCGAGTCCTATGAGTGTCTCTATCTCAGAGAGCGTATCCGAGACCTCTAAGAGCTCTCTTTTTTTATCCACTAGAGCTATTTGTGCCTCTTTTATGCTCTCATCGAGGAGTCTGTTTTTCTCCTTCTGCGCCATGTAAGCCTTTTGAATACTCTCATGCTTTGTCTCTATCTTATCTACGGCATAATCAAGATACAAAATTGTACCGACTGCGACAAGAGCGATAGTTGCGATAAATAAAACTGCGTAAAAAACGGCTTTTTTTATGATCTTATGAAGATTGAACTGCTTTACGCCATTATCGTCATGTATCGTAATCGTAAAGTGATTATTCATAATACTCTCTTAAAAATGTTTCGACGACACTAAAAGAGCCAAAAACAAGATAGTTAAACTCCGGTTTTACCTCTTTAAATGGTTTGTATTTTATCTCTAAGTTAGTTAAAACTGCTTGAATACTCTCTACTGACGCGGCTCTTTCATCGTCTATAGTGATTATCTCTACATGCAGAACAATGGACTTGAGTGTCGTCAAAATCTCTTTATAGTTTTTATCTCTAAAGCTGTTATATACAAGCACATATTTCTCTCCTAAAAGAGCATCGGCTACACTTCGAGCCGCTAAAACATTGTGTCCAACATCTATCGTAATATTTTTGGCTATTTTTGTAAGTCTTCCAAAAAGCACGGGGTATGAAAAGTTTTCCGCTCCATACGCAAGAGCTAAAAACTTTATAGCGGCAATACTAAGAGATAGATTCTGAACCAAATAGGGAGCAAGGAATAATTTTTTTGAAATCTCATCTATCTTTTGTCTATCTTCATCATCTAAAATCTCATCGACTCTTTGTATAGATTTTTCGCCACGCACTCTCTGGGCAGTTTCATAAACCTCACCGTAGTTTTGAATGCCCAAAATTGCACTCTTTTGAATTGCATTTAATTTTGTAGCTGCAATCTCATCTATACTTGAGCCTAAAAAAGCTTCGTGGTCATACGCAATCGGCGTTACAAGAGTGAGTGTTTTAGGAAATACGGCGGTTGCGTCATATTCGCCTCCAAGACCTGCTTCCATAACTACATAGTCGCACTCACTAAAGAGCAGCATCGCTAAAAATGTCGTATACTCAAAATAACTAAGCTTCTGAGCATCATCTTTACTCAAAATCTTTTGAAGCGCTTGATGTGCCTCTTGTAGTTCGTCATCGCTCGCGTTTTTGCCGTTTTTCCATATCCGCTCGTTAAACTCCAATATGTGAGGGGATGTGTAGTGTCCGACGCAAAAACCCATAGAGAATAGCGCATTGGCTAAAAACCTGCCCGTTGTGCCTTTGCCGTTTGTTCCGACAATATGAACTATCTTTGGAGCAGGAAGAGAGGTTTTTATCTTCTCATATGTTCGAGGCATACGAGTATAATCAATCTTCTCGTAGTAAAGCGGTTTAAGATTTAAATACTCTTTGAGTCTCACTTATAAACAACCCTGTCTCTGCCCTCTTTTTTGGCTTTATAAAGATTTTCATCGGCACTCTTTAGCAGACTTTGGAGTGAAAAATTTGATTTTCTGTCACTTACGCCGCAGCTGACGGTAAGTTTTATCTGTTGCTCTTTATACACCAAGCTGCTTTTTTTAAGTTTCTCTCTTACTTTTTGGGCAAAAGCAAAACCTCCCGCTCGAACACGAACGGATCGCGCGCCTGCTCCCCCAGCCGCGGGCCGG
>NZ_JAVVFL010000106.1:0-7765 GCF_032250635.1 Sulfurimonas sp. | reverse complement strand
ATAGATGTTCATGACCCTGCACCATATAAAGATGCAAAAGAGAGAGAAATCGCTCTGCAAAAAGGGATGGTTTTAACAATTGAACCGGGTCTATACATTGATAAAAATGACAAGAGCGTGCCGAAAAAATATCGCGGAATCGGCATCAGAATAGAGGATGATATTTTGGTTACAAAGGATGGATGTGAAAATCTATCCCATCATATTGCAAAAACAGTTGCTGAGGTAGAGTCCATATCGTTTGAATTTTAATCGCTATAGTTATAACTCCAGCCTGTCAGACTCTTCTCTTTAGCCTCATAGAAGTTGTCCGAGTCTGCCAGAAAATCAAAAACAAACATCGGTACATGCGGAACAGTTGTCATATCCTCTTTTTTTATAAGAAGAAGAGGCATAAGAGTCTCATGAGAGCCTTCAGAAAAGCCTACGGGCATAATCCGACTCATAACCTCTATTGGATTTCGTATACCGTTTTCCTCTAGAAATTTATCCAAAACGGCATCTTGAATATCTTTTGGTAAATTATCCGAGGTGTTTAAAAAGATAGTAAAATGAATGGGCGACTCTTTAAAGTGTTCCGGAGAAGAGGCTGCCATCATGATGTACTCTACATTTTTTAGATGTTCATTTATTTCATCTATATCTAGGTATCTTGTGGTTCTTATAGCTTTTGCTTCCATGTTATCTTACATCCTCACCAATAACAGGTTTACCAGTCTCATCTTCGAGCTCTCTTTGTAATTTTGACATCTCAAATCTCACCTTGTCCATCACATATGGAGGGACTTTCTCATCTTTGCTCCATCTTACTTCATCCACATGCCCACCGTAATCTGCCCCAAGCTCCTCGACTTTTTTGGAGTACTCTTGGAGATCCTTGCATATCTCTATTTTGCCGCTTATCGTATCTTTTAGCTCTATATACCAATCTTCGCGGCTCTCAGGGGACATTTTTATAGTTGATTCAAATATTACGGACAAAATTTACCTCTTTGTTTCATCAAATTTTTTAGTAAAAGTAACCAAATCATCTTTTTTCTTTAAATCACCGTTGTAAACTATTCTCGAAGCATCAATAGAGTCGTCATTTAACATCTTTGGAACAGCGTCGCCGCCATTTATTACTTCCATGTGAGCATCAAGCTCATCTTCGCTGTATGACATCTGCATATCCGCGGCTATTACATGAGGTATTGCCTCTATTACTTTTAGCTTTTCAAGCTCCTCCGCAACTCCTTCACCCTCTATCGTAACAATTATTCTGCCCTTTTCATCATGCATGTGATAGTCACACACTTCGCAATTTTTAAGGCTTTCAACAACCTCGTTTAGGTATTTTGGTATTGTTTGAACTACTATACTTGAGATATTCATTATATTTCCTTTTATCTTTTTATTTTACACTATATAGATTAATGGTTTTGTCATCACTTGCAGCTAAAAACTCATTCTCATTTATAAAAACTATTTTCGCAAGAGTCATTCTATTTCCGCCGAATTTGCCGATTGAGTTTTTTGTGGAGATATCAACCAGTGATATATTGTTCTCCTCATCGCTCGCATACCCTACGATTTTACCGCTTGGCGACAATCCGACGCTATAGATTAAAAAACCGGACTCTATATAGTACGATGAGTCTGCCTTTAAATCGTAAATAACGGCTCTTCTGTCCTGTCCAGCTGTTGCAATAATGCTGTTTTTGTACTCCACCTGAAATACGTTGTCTAGATTTTGCCCAGAGAGCAGTTTCAGTCGTTTGCCGTCTTTTGTGCTGTGGATTTTCAGATCTCCGCTCTCATCGGCAACTACAACTCTCTCTTTTGTTTCGTCTAGAGCAAAGTCGGAAAATTTTGCGCCTGAGACTTGAATCATCCAGTTTATAGAGCCATTTTTAATATTGTATGAGATTAGCTCATTGCTCAAAAGAGCGAGTAGAACAGTGTTTTCATCCAAAAATCTTGCTTTTGCAACAGTGAGAGATTTGGAGTAGTCAAACAGAAGTTTAGTTTCTTCGTTTTGGTTTATATGGACTCTTCTAAATCCTTGTCTGTCCTGTGAGAGGATTAATATCTTCTCATTAAGCACATCCACGGAGTAGACTTTCGAATCTACCAAATCTCCCATAAAGTCCTCTATCTTCTCAACTTTTATCTTTTTGATAAGCTCGCCGCTTTTATAGTCGAAAATATCTACACAGCTGGCACTGGTAGCGCTGTAAAGCCTGCCATCTTTATATAGCAGATCCACAACCCCTCCGCTTGATATAAAACTTCTAAGCGGCTCTTTTATCTCTGCACAAAGAAATAGCGGAAAGAAAAAAGTCAACAGCAGTAACAGTTTCATGAAACAACCTTTACTTTAATTGCATCGGTCGGGCACCTGTTTATACAAAGTCCGCATGCAGTGCAGTTCTCATTTATGCTTGGCATAAACATCGCTTTAAACTCTATCGCGTTGTATGAACATGGATCTTTACATGAAAAACACATTGTGTGTCCCCAGCTTATACAGCTGCTTTTATCAATTGAAATTATAGCTGCAAGCCTGTTTTTATTTTCAATGCTTAACACCCCGTATTTGCACGCATCCGCGCACTTGTCGCAATAGGTACAACCGCTATTTGAAAAAACCAGATGCGGAGTTTTGTCATCCGCAATTTTAATTATATCTTCTTCACAAACAGCGGCGCACTTGGCATCGCATTTGTTACACTCTTTATGAAAAAGAGATTCATCGCTGAAGTATGGTGGTCTTAAGAGCTTCTCTTGCTTCTTTGTATTTAAAGACGAAGCAAGAGAGCTAAAGAGCTCTCTTCTTTGCATTAGTGCTTTGCACCTTCTAGAGTACCTGCAGGAGAGTCATCGTTTGATATATCATCTTGCGTAACAAAACTTGAACCGCCTATAACAGTGTCAAGAGAATCTGTATATTTTTTCTCGTTCCATGTAGATTTTGAAGCACCGTCTTTGCTTGTAAATACAGGTTCAAAAGTATTTTCAACTGCTAAATTGCCTTGAGATTGCGGAGCATGGCATAAAGTACAGTTAAATCTAGAGCCTTGAAGAGTATCTTCTTGCTTAATGGCAACCTCATTTTTGTAGTTATCAACAACTTTTGTAAAATCGCCTCCTTCTAGTTTATGCTTAGGTCTAAAGTCCGTGAAGTGCGAAACCGGAATTGGTGTTGCACCCATAGAACCTGCAATATCAGGCATATGACAACTGACACATCTGTTGTCGTTTATCTTAATCGGAAGCATACCTATTGTATCATGAGGAATCATTGGTGGAGCATCTTGAAATGCTCTTTTTATCTTTGTACTAGTAGTAGCCTGCGCTGTTCTATACTCCGTTTTCTCGGCTATAGTACTATCTTCAGAATATAAATCCGTCTTTCTTAAACCCAAAGACTCTTCAGTAACGGTTGTTGATACAACCTTTTGAGGTGAAGACTTAACGCTTTCACCCCCGACACAACCAACCATTAGTAGAGCAGTAGTAGCTAAACCAATCGTTATTTTATACATTGCCTTCATTTTAATCTCCCACTTTTTTATTTTTTACTAACTCTCTTATTGAAAAACCAAGAGCATTATCATCACAAACCTCTATGCATCTTGCACAGTTTGTACACTCACCGGATAGAACAGGAATACTTTCTTTTCCTATCATGTAAAGAACTTGTCCCTCAGGGCAAACAACCTTACATTTCATACATTCTGTACAGTTCTCCTGAGTATGTGTTACTCTTATTAAGCTAAATTTGCCCACAAGCGAGTAGAACCCGCCAAGAGGGCAGATATGACCGCACCATCCGTTTTTTAGGACTAAAAGGTCAAAAAGAAAAACAATAAGCACCGCCGCCCACCCAAATCCAAAACCAAATATAATACCTCTGTGAAGTACTGATATTGGCGATATAAATTCAAAGGCGGTAATGCCCATTAGAAAAGAGATAACCAAACTAAGTGCCAAAACCCAGTATCGCATATTTCGCGAAGCAGGCTGTCTTTTGGCAAATTCGTCAACTCCTATCTTTCTTCTCAAAAGTGCCGCCGCATCGGTAACTAGGTTTATAGGACAAACCCAGCTGCAGAATGCGCGACCGCCTATTATCATATAAAAGACGGTAATTATCAAAGCACCGACTATTATATCTGTTGCCAAAACGGCGCCTGCTGCTAACATCTGCAGTGCCGCATATGGGTCACTTAAAGGGACTAGACCAAACAAGAGAGAAGAACTTAGGTTTCCCATCAGTATCTCCCAACCCCAGGCATTTGCCCCAAAATATAAAAAGAGCAGACCTATCTGCGTGGTTCTTCTAAATATTAGATAGCGGTATTTATTCCAAAGAGTTTTCATTAGTATAAATCCTCCATATCGCTATTTAGAGAATCGATTGCCTTCTCTTTGCTTATCTCCGTAGTTGATTTAATCGAAGAAGCATCTTCTAGCCGCTTCTCGTCATTTTTGTCCCAACCTTTTATATAGTAACTTCCTGCTTTACCCATTGCAACTTCTTTAGGAAGCACAAAAATAGAAGCTTTTTCGGTTACGCACGCCTTTTCGCAAAGCCCACAACCTGTACAAGCATCGGCATGAACAAGAGGCGTCAAATAGGCGTGTTTTCCGGTTCTTTCATTTTTACTGTACTCAACCGTTATAGCTTCACCCAGAATAGGGCAGGCTCTATAACAGGCATCGCACTGAATTCCCCAAAAAGCTATACAGGTCTCTCTGTCAATAACAGCAAGCCCCATTTCGGCTATGTTTATATCAAGTTTTCCATCTGTGGTTACGCTAGATTCATTTAGTGCTCCACTTGGACACACTGGCACACACGGAATATCTGGACACATATAACAAGGGATGTCTCTAGGAATAAAATATGGTGTTCCTAAAGGCTTATTATCACCCGGTTTTGCAAGCAACAAAGTATCATATGGACATGCTTCTACACAAAGTCCGCACTTAATACAGGTGCGAAGAAAATCATCCTCCAAAATGGCACCGGGGGGACGCAAAATAAGTTGCGAAGCCGTGACTTCATCAACATACGCGCTCCATATAAACCCGCCAAGTGCAGTTATTCCCGCACCTCTTGCCATTCTTAGGATAAATTTTCTTCTATCATTCTCTGTTTTGCTATTCATCTTCATAGGCAGTTTTTGCAAACAGAACTGCCTCTCCTTTTTGTTTACGCTTTATAAATTTTTACGGCACACTTCTTGAAGTCTGTCTGTTTTGACATCGGACATGTCGCATCTAGACACACTTTGTTGATAAATACCTTTTCATCAAACCATGGAACAAAGACCAACCCTCTAGGAGGTCTATTTCTACCACGTGTCTCTACCCTAGCTTTTACTCTGCCACGACGAGATTCAACCCAGCATAGACCGCCTTGTTTAAGCTCTTTGTTTTCAGCATCTTTTGGATGCATATAACATAATGCCTCTGGAACTGCACGATATAGTTCAGGTACACGCATAGTCATAGTTCCTGAGTGCCAGTGCTCTAACACACGCCCTGTACACAACCATGTATCATACTTTTCATCCGGCATTTCCGGTGGATCCATGTACGGACGAGCAAATATCTTCGCTTTGTTGGCAAGAGATTGTTTTTTAGAATCTTTGTCTTTACCTGTTAAAGTACCGCTTTGAAGTGCTTTGGCAAGTGTTCCATAGAAAGCATGAGTATCGTTTGTTCCTTTTGCGGCTTTTGCAGCATAAGGATCATACTTAACGTTAAATCTCCAGGCAGTCTCTTTTCCATCAACAACAGGCCATTTAAGACCACGAACTTTGTGGTACATATCAAACGGTGCAAGGTCATGTCCATGACCGCGAGTAAATGCAGCATACTCTTCAAAAAGGTATTTGTGAATAAAAAATCCATATCCTTTGAAGACTTCTCCATCACTTCCTACAACATTTCTGCTGTCTCCGTAACCCTCAGAGTTATCGTATCCTTTTTGGATAGGATCATTTTGGTCAAGTTTGTATGATTTTGCAATATCATTCGCAAAAAGTATCTCAAACATGGTAGTGTCTTCATTATAACCCATAGCTTTTGCCTGTTCTATAACGCTTGGAAGAGCATCTTTCCTTGGACCGCTAGGTGCATAACTGCCCCAAACATCTTTAACCGTAAATCTTTTTGATAGTTCAACCCACTGCCATGTATCACTCATAGAATCACCAACAGGAATGACCTGCTGTCTCCAGTGTTGTGTACGACGCTCAGCATTTCCGTATGCTCCCCACTTCTCATAAATCATAGCAGATGGTAAAATAAGATCAGAAACTTTAGCTGAAATACCAGGGTATCCATCAGAAGTAACTATAAAGTTATCCATTTCGCGAGCTGCTTTAATCCAGTGAGTTGCACTTGCAGAATCTTGATAAGGATTACAGACATTTACCCATGCAAATTTAATTAGACCATCCTCTATATCACGATGGATTTTCATAATATGCTGTACACCAATCGGATTGATTGTTCCCTCAGGAACCATCCATTTGTGCTCTGCAATTTTTCTGTGTGCAGGGTTTGCTACCATCATGTCAGCTGGAAGTCTGTGCGTAAATGTACCAACCTCTCTAGCAGTACCACAAGCAGATGGCTGGCCAGTGAGTGAAAACGCTCCAGAACCAGGAATAGCTTGTTTGTTTAGCATAAAGTGTACATTGTAAGAGAGAGTGTTTACCCATGTACCGCGAGTATGTTGATTCATACCCATAGTCCAGAAAGATACAACTTTTCTTCCTTTTTCAATGTAAAGGTCTGCTAAAGCTTGAAGTTTCTCTTTGAACGATTCCATATTTTCATCAGGATCACCTCTTACAATAGCCGCTGTATACTCTAGTGTATATGGCTCAAGAGACTTTTTATAATCCTCAAAAGAGATCTCCCAGTGACCAAGAGTACCAGCAGTATGTTTCATTGTATCACCGGCTTTATAACCGTAAGGTTCTAGAGCAGGACCCTCTTTGTTAGATACAACTTTACTCATCTCTTTAGATATGGTCTCCATCTCAAGAGCAGTGTATTTACCATCTTTTAGTGATTTTTCTCCCTCTCTTCTCATACCGTAGCCGATATTTACAGGTCCAGCAGCAAAAATCATATGTTTTTTGACAAAATCCCAGTCAATAATACCTTCTGCTTCGTCTCTCATAACAATCTCTCTGGCAATATAGTTCCAAAGAGCTCCGTCAGTATTTGGAGAGAAGATTATCTCTATATCAGCCAAGTCTGAAGTTCTATGTGTATAGGTTTGAATAGAGATGACTTTTACACGATCAGGGTCTGATAGTTTTCTATCGGTTACGCGCGACCATAAAATAGGGTGCATCTCTGCCATATTTGAACCCCAAGATACTATTGTATCTGTTAGTTCAATATCATCATAACAGCCAGAAGGCTCATCAACACCAAATGTTTGGTAAAAGCCAACAACAGCAGATGCCATACAGTGACGAGCGTTTGGATCTATTGCGTTTGAACGAAATCCAGCTTTCATCATTTTTTGAGCTGCATAACCTTCCATAATTGTGTATTGTCCCGATGCAAATACACCTACAGACTCTGGCCCACCATGCTTAAGTGCTTTTTTGATGTTTATTTCCATCTCATCAAAAGCTCTTTTCCATGATATCGGAGCAAACTTCCCTTTTTTGTCGAAGTTACCGCTAGCATCGACTCTTAGAAGTGGTTGGGTAAGCCTGTCGGCACCATACATAATCTTTGCATTAAA
>NZ_JAVVFL010000105.1:0-7832 GCF_032250635.1 Sulfurimonas sp. | reverse complement strand
ACAGCATTTTCTAAAGAACCACCAAGAGCAAGACCTTTTGAACGCAGATACTGAACCTCATGCAAAAAACCAAATGTTCTAGCGCGTGAGATCTCATCCTTGTAGTTCTGCTTGGTAAAGTTTAAAATATACTCCTGCTTCTGAATGACGGGATGAGGAAATTTTATGGTAAAACCGTATTTCAAATCGGGCGAAGGAGAGAGCTTTACATACTTATCCCCCTCTTGAACTATTACCTCTTTTTTGATTCTCATCACTTTTTTAGGAACATCTAGCTGAACTATGCCCGCTTCATCCAAAAGCATGCAAAAACTCGCACTGCTTCCGTCCATAACGGGAATCTCGTCGGCATCTACAACTATTCTTAGATTATCAATGCCATAAGCGTAAACGGCAGAGAGCATATGCTCTATTGTAGAGATGACGTAACCGTCTTTTCCAATAACGGTAGCCATTTTCGTATCAACAACATTATCAGGAATAAGAGGAATTGCCACATCCACATCGCTTCGATAAAATATCAAACCGCTGTTTGACTCCAAAGGCTCTAGTCTTAACTTAACGGCAGAACCCTTATGAAGACCTATTCCGACAAGCTCAACACTCTTTTTTATAGTTGTTTGATACATTTTTTTCTTCCCATCTCTTACTTTAAGCACAAATTGTACACTAATTTTACTTCTTATCTATAATGCTCTTTGCGTTATTGATAACGTCATTTATATTTAATTTTATCCATGTAGTATCCATCCACTCTGCAGGGCGAACCTCGATTCCTTGAACCAAAATCCCGAAATGGAGATGATCTCCCATTGCATAACCGCTTTTTCCGGTATTTGCTATATGTGAGTCGCCTTTTACTTTATCGTCCATGTTGACATTGACGCTTGAGCAGTGTCCATAAAGCGTATAAAGCCCTAATCCATGAGAGATTATAGGCATATTGCCGTAAAGTCCGTTATATCCGGTAAAAACCACATCGCCGCCGTTTTGCGGCTTAATCTCCGCCATTGAGTTACTAGCAAGATCAAGACCCAAATGGTATGACTCGCTGATTTTTTCCCCGTTATAAGAGTAGAGTCTGTGATCTCCAAAATGAGCGACCACGGCAGCATTTTTAAGAGGATACATCTTGTTCATTTTAAAATCATCAATCATCTCACTTGAAACTTTTGACGTTATCTCATGAATGAGCTCTTCATTTTTAACTCTTATATCTTCGTTTATAATTTTAAACTGCTCTATAGAGTCACTAACGCCTTGTGTCTGGGTAAACTCTTGGGCAAGTTCGGAGATTTTTCCCTTTAAAAAACTGTCACTTATCTTTATATTTGAAACTCTATACGTCGCATCTTTTAAAAAGAGTGGAACATTGACTCGTGAGATATTATCAGCCTTGTCTTTTGCCATTATGGTAGCTTTAAATGTCGACTCCGTTACAGGCCAAGCCAAAAGTGAGATGTAGTACCCTTCTTTATAAAAAGGCTGCGCTTTAAATTTCTTATCAAAATTTGTCTGAATATAGAGCTCTTTTAGGTTTTCATCCTCAGCCTTGAAAACTACAAGTGCCACGCCACCTTTTTTTATCTTATAGGAGTTTGCAATAGTGCCTAAAACAGGTCTTTTTTTATCGATTTTGAGCTTAAACTCGCTTAGAGCAATATTTCCTTTTAAGAAGTTCCACTTGCTAGAATCCTCTGCTTCAACAACTATCTTAATCTCATTCTCACTCATAGCATACGCACTCTTAGGAGGCTCAACGCTAACACTCAGAGACTGTTTGGGAGCTAAAAACTGTTCGTGATAAAGAAGTGTCTCTTCTGATTTTGTAACAAGCGTCACTCTATACGATTTTATACCGCTACTGTCATCCATTTTTATCTCAAGCGGATTTTTAAGATTCCAGTACCCATTATTTTGCATTGAAATTACCGGAACTTCTCTCTCAAACATCTCCGAATTGTATACATATAAACCAACACCTACAACTACCGCTAAAATACCTAGCAGCAGTACTGAAGATCCTTTTTCTTTTCTTCTTCTCAAGCTATAACTCCTTTTTTACTAAATCTAATATCTTAATTTTTACTTCATCTAAAGAGGGCTTCTCATAGGTCTCAAAACCTGCTCTGTGGAAATGTCCGCCGCCGCCAAAAAGAGCGGCAATCTTGCCGACATCTACAGACGAGTTGGAGCGAAGCGAACACTTTATATTTAAATCACTCTGTTCTCTAAGCAACAAGGCAACTTCAACATGAGGGAGATACAAAGACTCTTCAAGCGGTGATTCACAGTCCTGCGCAACTGCACCACTCGCTCTCATCTCCTCGTTGCTCACATAAAAGAGTGCAATCCTTGCATCCTGCTCTAACGTCATGTTTTTAAACATGAGAGACTTCAATCTAAGAGCAGCCAGTGAGACACTTTTTATAACTTTTTTGTTGCAAAGTTGAATGTCGGCACCTAGGTCTATCAATTCACAAACTGTAGCAAATGTCGTACCATCGACACTTTGAGACAAAAAAGTATCTGAATCGTCTAGTATTCCTGCATATATAGAAGTTGCCATTTTTTTGTTTATCTTGGCGTTGGTTGCTTTAAAAAAGTCATATAAAATTGCCGTTGTACTTATGAACGCAGGCTGCACAAAATTTAAATCGCCGAAATTTGTGTTAGTAGCGTGGTGGTCAATATTGATCAACTCACACTCTACATGTACACCTAAGCGTTCTTTGGAGGCACAATCAAGCGAAATTGCCAAATCTGCAGAGTTGGGAAACACAGACTTAATTGTTTCAAACCACGGCAAAAAAGATAATTTCTGATTTAGCACAAGAGTATTGCAAAACCAAGATACTTTTTTATGATTTTGAAGCAAGAAAGTGTACATGGCACTCGCACTCCCTAAAGAGTCCGCATCAGGATTCACATGTGAGATAAGAACAATATGGTTGGCTTTTTGAATTTTTTCTAAAATTTCATTCAATTTATATATCTTTTTGAGAATTGTATACTACTTTTTATTCATTTTGTAAACATAGGCAAGCACTTCTGCTACGGCAGCAAATAGCTCACTCGGTATAGGTCTGTCTAAATCAACCTGCGCATATAAACTTCTTGCTAAAGGAGGGTTTTGAACAATATGGACATTATTTTCTCTGGCTATTTTTTTAATCTGCAACGCTATATTGTCCATCCCTTTTGCCACGACTATAGGCGCATGCGACTTCTGCTCATCATACTTTATAGCAACTGCGTAGTGCGTTGGGTTTGTTATAACGACATCTGCATGAGGAACCTCGGACATCATCCTCTTTCTTGATGCCTGCATCTGAATCTGGCGGATTTTTGCTTTGATGAGAGGATCTCCATCCATGTTTTTCATCTCATCTTTAATCTCTTGTTTACTCATCTTCAATCCGTCAAAATACTGCTTTCTTACAATTATTATGTCAATAATCGCAAATATAAAAATAATAAAAAGCATCACAAACGCGATAACTATAGCCTTGTCTTTGAGCCATATCATCTGGTCACCCAACCCAAAGAGTGCGACGGTAGGAAGTTCTGTTATAAAAAGGAAGAAAAAAACAAAACCGATGCCCAAGGTCGTAAAAGATTTAAATGTTATCTTGATGCCTTCAATGATTTTTTTCATTGAAAAAAGATTTTTTGTCCCCTTTATTGGGTCTATTTTTTTAAAATCAGGAGTAATTGCTTTTGTAGTAAATAAGAACCCAAACTGAGCAATAGCCGCTACTACACCCGCAATAGCAACCGAAATCGTAAGAGGCATAACAATAAGGAGAAACTCTTTTATGGTCACAATAGCGATATCTACCATTAAAGCTCTATCAAGAGGCATCCCTAGAAGTGAAAAGTAGTATTTTGAGAGGCCGAGCATATGCGCGCTCATATATGGAAAAAGAAGCAAAAAAGCCAAAATAGCAATAAAAAGAGTCATAACCCCCGACGCATCTTGCGACTTTGGAACATTCCCCTCTTTTCTGGCGTCTTCTATCTTCTTGGAGGTGGGTTCTTCGGTTTTTTCCTGATCATCAGCCATGAATTAATTTTTTAATCCATTTTCATTGATAAATCGATCCAGTTTGCTTGGTGGATAAGCGAACCGCTGCTGATTGCATCAACGCCTGTTTTGGCGTAAGACTCTATGGTTTGCAGAGAGATATTGCCGCTGGCTTCAAGCAGTACATGCGCAAAATTTTCATCTCGGTATTTTACAACATCGCAAATTTGCTCAGGAGTCATATTGTCACACATAACAATGTCGGCGCCCGCTTCAAAAGCCTCTTTTGCCGTCTCAAAGGTCTCTGCTTCTACCTCTATTTTTGCCGTAAAGGGGATTTTGTTTCTTGCTTTTTTTATATATATTTTCAAATCATCAATAGTTTTTAGGTGCGTATCTTTAATCATCAGAGAATCATCAAGTCCCATGCGATGATTTACCGCTCCGCCGCAGCGAGTTGCATACTTTTCAAAAACCCTCAGAAGCGGTCTTGTTTTTCTGGTGTCTAAAAGCTTAACTCCGTAAGGCTGGAGTATATCTGCATACTTCTTAGTCAAAGTTGCGATTGAGCTTGCATGGAGCAGCATGTTTAAAAGAGTTCTCTCAATCTTTAAGAGCACATGTGAAGTTCCGCTAATATTTGCCAAAACATCACCCCTAGAGAAGCTCTCGCCGTCATGCACATTCCAGCTGATTTCAAAATCTTCGAGTTTAGCCAAAACGTTTATGTACTCCTCGCCTGCCGCAATGCCGTCACTCTTGGCAATGATTCTTGCAGTTGCACTTATGCTAGGCTCAACCAAAGCATAGAGATCTCCACGACCGACATCCTGCTCCAATGAAGCTTTTACAAACTCCTCCATCATAGTGCCAACATTCTCTCTAAGGCGATTTTTGCCCATTTTTGCGTCTCTTCATCGACATGTATCTCATTGAGCGGAGCACCCTCGTCAATCGATTTTAGTATGTCATACAAATCCTGCAACGTTGTCTCATTCATAGTCGGACACTCAGGCTTTGTAGATGAAAGAACATAAGTATTTTTTTTGCGCAAACGATTAACTAAGTTAAACTCGGTTCCAACCGCTACTTTTTGCTCCTCTGGCAACTCTTTAATGTACTTTATAATCTGCGAAGTCGAACCTACAAAATCGGCTGCATTGCAGATTGCAGGATCACACTCAGGATGAACGACTATCAAAATACCGGGATATTTTTTACGGTAAAAGTTGATGTCATCAACGCTAAAGAGCTGATGAACCGAACAAAAACCGTTAAAACAGATGATGTCTGCTTCAGCGAGGTTTGTTCCGTCTCCGATGACACAAGATTTTAGCCCCATCTGATTTGCGATATTTTGCCCCAAGCATCTATCCGGCACAAAAAGTATCTTCTTCCCCTCTTCAAGCGCATTTGTTATAATTTTTTTCGCATTTGAGCTTGTACAGACCATGCCGCCCATCTTTGCGACTTTAGCTTTTACCTCGGCATTAGAGTTTATGTAGGTTATAGGCAATATATTTTCATTTTTAATTCCAGCTTCATTAAGCGCTTTTACCGATACATCAAACTGCATGCCATCAATCATCGTAGCCATAGCGCAACATGCTGCTTTTGGCATAACAACTCTCTTGTTTGGCGATAAAACTTTTACGCTCTGCCCCATAAATCCGACACCGCAAAATACGACATAATCCGATTTATCCTCTTTTGTTTTTATAGCAAGTTCCAGAGAGTCCCCAGTGATATCACCCATCTCAAAAACTTCATCTCTTTGGTAGAAGTGCGCAACAACCGTTACGCTTAGCTTCTTTTTATACTCATTTATCTTCTCTCTTAACTCTTCATTTGTAAGTTTCAAAAAAAATCCTCATCATTTTATAGTGGCGCTATTATAGCAAAAATATTATTTGGCATATAAATTTATATGCTTGTAATCATAGATAAAGTAAAATAGCGCAAATATTTCACAAGGTCTTGAATGGATTTTTTATTTAACACAAACGCTCAATTTTTTATAGCTGCTTATCTTATCGGCGGCATCCCTTTTGGCCTGCTTTTGGCGAAAAAATTTGCAGGCGTAGATATAAAAACAAGCGGTTCGGGCAGCATCGGCGCTACAAATGTTTTGCGAGTCGTAAAAGAGAGCAACCCTGCTTTGGCAAAAAAGCTTGGAGCCGCAACGTTGGCACTCGATGCTATAAAAGGTGTTTTAGTACTTCTTGTTGCCTACTTTGCAGGGGTCAGTGAAGCTACACTCTGGGGCATAGCCGTTTTGGCAGTCATCGGTCACTGCTTCTCTCCATATCTTGGTTTTGAGGGTGGAAAAGGCGTTGCTACGGGCATGGGAGTCATGATCTTTATGCTTCCGTACGAGACCATCATCGCTCTTGTTGTCTGGGCGCTTGGTGCAAAATTTATACGCATATCGTCTCTCTCTTCTCTCTCTGCACTTTCGGCACTGATAGTTGCTAGTTTTATAATCCATCCCGACATGGCACACGCACCTGTTTTAATTATAGGATTTATACTTTTTTACAAACATATTCCAAATATCATCCGTCTATTTAAGGGCGAAGAAAAAAGAGTGGTATGACAATCCATATTGAAGATCTAAAATTTCAATCTATCATTGGAATTTTAGATTTTGAGAGAGTAAAACCTCAAGATGTCATTGTAAATGCCAGCATTGAGTATGACGATGAAAATGGGTTCATAAACTATGCAGATATTGTCCAAATTATAAAAGAAACAGTGATAAAAAGTGAGTTTTTACTCATTGAAGATGCTTTAAAAGAGATAAATTTAAAGTTAATTAAAGAATACAAAGCCATAAAAAGCACCTATTTGAAGATAACAAAACCATCGATTTTACCCGACTGCAAGGTGAGTGTAAGCGATTATCGCAAATCCCAATCTTAATTATAAGTTAAAGTTTTATTAAAAAAAAATTAAAAACTACTTTAAATTAACCTAAAATTATGATATCATTCCGCCAAAATATTCACTAATAGGACAAAATTTATGCGCATTCTAATTATAGAAGATGAAGTCACATTAAACAAAATGCTTGCAGAGGGATTAAAAGAATTTGGTTACCAAAGCGACGTTGTTGAGACTCTTAAAGATGGAGAATACTATCTAGATATTCGTAATTACGACCTAGTTTTGATGGACTGGATGCTTCCTGATGGAAACAGCGTTGACATCATCGGCGATATCAAAACGAACACTCCAAAGACTGTTGTAGTAGTTTTATCTGCAAGAGATGACAATGAGAGTGAAATCGAAGCTCTAAGAAGCGGTGCTGATGACTACATCAGAAAGCCTTTTGATTTTGATGTTCTAGTTGCTCGTATAGAGGCTCGTCTACGTTTTGGAGGCAGCAACATTATCGAGATTGAAGACCTAATCATCAATCCTGAAGAGGAAAAAATCACATACAAAGAAGTAGACATAGAGCTAAAAGGCAAGCCTTTTGAAGTTCTTACTCACTTAGCGCGTCACCGTGATCAAATCGTCTCTAAAGAGCAGCTACTTGATGCTATCTGGGAAGAGCCTGAGCTCGTTACTCCAAACGTAATTGAAGTTGCCATCAACCAAATTAGACAGAAGATGGACAAACCTTTAGGTATTACAACTATAGAGACTGTTCGTCGTCGTGGTTACCGTTTCTGCTTTCCAAAAGAGATAAACTAACTGATGTTACGCACTAAAACGAACGCGTCCGTTTTAGTGGCAGGGACTTAAGTCCCTACAACCCCCTAAAGCTACGAAAAACTTTGTTTTTCGAGAATTAGACAGT
>NZ_JAVVFL010000104.1:0-7847 GCF_032250635.1 Sulfurimonas sp. | reverse complement strand
TTTTTTCTACTTCATCGCAGCCACTGAGGATTATTTCACTCTTTGGAGCAAAACTCATAAAACCCTCTTTAGCACCGATTTCTAATCCAAAAGTTGTCAAATCAAAATAGCCGCCGTCTTCAAATAATAAATCCATTTTTATTCCTTTGTCTAAATCTTCGTCAAAATCGGGTTAAATGCTTTGCTTGAGAGCAGTATCTTATCGCCGATGTTTAGATTTTGTATGTCTCGCTTTACGGCGGTCACTTTGACTATCTCATTGTGTGCTAGAACTTCTACAACATATAAAATATCGCTCTTTTTGATGCTTAGAACTTCTCCCACTATCTTGAACTTACCGCTTAGGTTTTGATTTGCAAAGACTTCGCTTGGAGTTCCGTCATCTGTAATATTTCCTAAAGCTATTTTAAATACGCGGTTACAGAGACGAAACACCTCGCTTATATCATGACTAACTAGAATAGAGGTGATGCCAAACTTTTTGTGAATCACATGTAGTTCGTCTTGAAGTTTGAGTCTCATGGCACTGTCTAACGCTGAGAGCGGCTCATCCAGCAGAAGCATTTTTGGGTTTGTCATAAGTGTTCTAGCAACCGCAACCCGCTGTTTTTGTCCGCCGCTTAGGTGCTCGGGCTTCATGGAACTTAGATTTTCTATCTCCATCATCTGTAAAATCTCATCTACTTTTTTGCTCTCTTTTTTATCATTTAGAGCAAACTCAAGATTTTGTCTAACACTCATATTAGGAAATAGCGCATAGTCTTGAAATACAAAGCCCACGTTTCTTTTTTGCGGTGGCAGATTTATCCTTTTTGAGCTGTCAAACCACACAACATCGTCGACGATTATCGTTCCGCTTTGAGGCATCTCAAGCCCTGCAATGATTCTTAGAAGCGTAGTTTTTCCGCTTCCGCTTTTTCCAAAGAGAGTCAAAAAATCACCGCTCTTTATCTCTTTGTCAACTCTTAAATCTATCGTCCCGTCTGCCGTGTGGAGCGGTTTTGTTATGTTTATACGTATCATTTAAACTCACTTCTTACCATAGATTTATTGATGGCATAGACAAAGAGTAAAATCGCAAAAGAGATAATAAATAGCGTAAGAGCATACTGATTTGCAAGTCCATAGTTAAGAGCTTCCACTTCATCGTATATGGCGATACTTGCCACCTTTGTCTCCCCTGCGATATTTCCGCCTATCATTAAAACCACTCCAAACTCTCCTACAGTGTGCGCAAAAGTGATGACCATCCCTGTAAGAAGAGATGGTTTCATATTTGGCAGAAGAACCCAGAAGATGGTTTGCAGTTTGCTCTTGCCCAAGATATAAGATGCTTCCTGAAGCGATTTGCTAAGTGCAGAAAAGCCGCTTTGAATAGGATGAACCATAAAAGGCAAGCTGAAGATTATAGAAGCTAGTACAAGCCCCTCAAAACTAAATACAAGCCGAAGGTCAAAGCTCTCATCCAACCAAGCGCCAAAAGAGTTTTTTGGACTAAATGCCAAAAGCAAGTAAAATCCAAGCACGGACGGAGGCAGAACAAGCGGCATAGATACTATCGCTTCAAGTGAGGGTTTGAATTTTGACTTTGTTTGGGAGAGGTAGTATCCCAAAGGAATGCCGACACATAGGAGTATTAGCGTAGTAACCCCCGCAAGCTCAAAAGTAAGCTTCATTGTCTGAAAAAAAGATTCATCCATATTTGTACTCTTTTATACTAAATTTATGTAAAATTAATCATTTTACTTTTGTAAACCCATACTTCTCAAAACTGTTTTGCGCGGTCTCTGAGAGTAGAAAGTCACCGAACTTTTGAGCCAAAGGCTTCTTTTTTGCATGTTTTGTCAAAACAAATGCTTGTCTCATGGGGGAGTATTTACTTTGGTCTATGAGTTGATATTCACTCTCTTTTTTTGTTGTTTTGATAAGGGAAAATGCTACAAGACCGATGTCTGCGGCTCCGCTATCTACAAACTGAACACTTTGGGCGATATTGTCTCCAAGGACAAGCTTCTCTTTTGCCGCATCCTCTAAAGCGTAGTTTTTAAGGATCTCCATTGCAGCGGCTCCGTAAGGGGCGAGCCTGGGGTTTGCTATGGAGAGATGTTTTACTTTTTTATCTTTTATAGATTCAAGTCCTTTTTTTACTATCTCTTCATCATGACTAAAAAGTGCGACCGCTCCCATCGCATAGACTAACGGCTCTGTTATCGCATTGCCGTCGCTGGCTATTTTTTGAGGATATTTGCTATCTGCAGCTATAAAAATATCATACTCAAACCCGTTTGTAAACTGTGCATAGGCTTTGCCCGTAGCAGAGTAGATTATTACAATCTCATCTTTTGGGTTGTGCTTTTTAAACTCCTCGGCTATCTCTTGCATAGCGAGTTTTGTACTGCTTGCCGCAAACACCTTGATAGCGTCCGCAGACAAACTCATACTTAAAATCATTAAACCTAAGATTATTTTTTTCATCTTTAATCCTTAAAATAGATAGTTCAGCTCAAAACGAGCATCCAACGAATCTGCATCGGTTTTTTCTGTATCTGTATATCCTAGTCTTAAACGCCATTGCAAATCGATAAAAGAGGGTATATTTTGAATAAATCCCACGTAGTAGAAGTTTTCATCAAACTGTCCTTTTGATTCATCTGCATCTGTATGAAGAATGGAGAGCTGAGTAACTATATCATTATACGCTCCCGCTTGAGTGCCGTTAATCATCAGCTCTGCGCGGTAACTTTTAGTGTTTGCTACCCAGTTGTATCTTGCCATGGAGCGCGTATAGCCTGCGGTGGGAAATCCTCTCCATGGAGTCACTAAATCTGCCTCATCAAAGACTTGTGAATAGCCCAAATTTAATTTTAAATTTTTATAAACTCCTACCAAACGAGCCGCTATCATCTGAGAATCAAGCGAAGCAGGGTCTTTATATCCAGTTGTAGTACCGTTGTAAGCTGCTCCGCCGACGCTTCCTGCTCCGTTATCAAACTGTTTTATGTATCTGACTCCGGGAGAGAGCGTAAAGCCGTCAAATTTCATTTTGTAGTTAAGCTCTCCCATTGCTTGGCTTAAAAGTTCCGGTACATTATAAAAAGAGACATTTATAGTGAGGTTTTCTACGGATTTGTTTTGGATATCTCCTGTTATTAGAGGTGCGTCGGTATCTTTACCTGCAGCCTTTAGAGCCGTATATGACAACTCTTTGTGCATAGCCGAGTCGTCATTGCCGTTCCATGTAGAAAAAGACGGCGTATTTGAGTCGTCATACATCAAAACGGAGTGTGAAGAGGTATGGTCTCTTAGCTTCTGTTTTGTCAAGTACGCGATTTTTACGCTTGTCTGCGGAAGAGATTTGTTCTCAATTAAAGCGCCGTCAAAAGTGTTGGGAATCATCTTGGTATCGTTTGACTTTGTATAAAAAGTCTCTACAAGCTGACGACCTAAGCGAATTTCTGTTTTTGGCAGACCTTTATAACTGACATAAGCCTGACCTAAGACCGCCATGGATTTATTGCCGCTTGTGGCAAAATCGTATCGGCTAAGCAGATCTTTGCCCGGTTTTAATCTAGCTACCGGATTATCATCCTCATCAAAAAAGGCTTTTGAGTAGTAAAGACCTGCAGTAAAATCCACACCGCCCAGAGTCGCTGTTTTGTAGACAAGAGAGCCGCCTATAGCCGTTATAATATGAGAATTTTGAGAAGCTGTCTCTTTTTCCCAGTCGTAAAGAAAAGTGTTTGAACGAAGCCTGCCGTAAAATATCCCTTCTTGAAACATATCCGCTAAATTATCTACGGACTTTGGTTTTGTATTGTAACTCTCTTGATAGTTCGCTTTTAGAGTATGTTTTGAGAGACTCTCATCCGCGTTTAATGCACATGTTACGAGCAATACAACAACCGCAGCAGTGCTGAGTTTTGTGTTAATTTTCATAAATTTTCCTTTAATGTAATTTTAATTTGTTATACTTTTATCGCTTCTTCCAAAGCACTTGTCTTGCAGTTAGCGCTGCAAGGCTTTTAGTTTTTATTTCTCATTTGACCTCCAACTTTTAATTTTCGTAATATTAAAAAATCCATAACGATAATTTTTTACCATCTGCCTAAGATAATGCTTTTTGGTTTACAAAAAGCGCTCACCTGCATCCCGCTTTTTAGATTTAATCTCTTAAGCATCTCTATAGGCAGAGTCGAGCATACCGTGTTACCGCCTTTTAGTTCAATGATAACCTCTGCATTTAAACTATCATGCTCTATTCGGACAATTTTTCCTATAAAACTGTTCATGTCGTTTTTATCAGGTGAAAATTCATCATTTAAAATCAGAGCGTTTGCTTTAAAGAGTGCATACAGCTCCATGCCTACATCAATTTCAAGAGTAGTTAGTGAATCATTTGTAATTACGGCTGTTATACTCTCTTTGTTGCCCAGTTCAAGGAAGACTATGCTCTCAACAACACCTCTTTGAATACTTAAAACTTTTGTCTTTAGCTGATTTCTTGCACTTATACGAATATCCATACTCTTTAAAAGATGGATATGCCCGTTTTTTTCACTTATGCGTTTTGATAGATTGTCTAAAAATTGTTGATGCTCTTCTTGAAGGATTTTGTAGGTGTCTATAAGCTCTTTTGCATACTCACTAAGGTGTGTTCCGCCGCCGCCTTTGCCGCCTTTAGAGCTCGTAACCAGCGGAAACTCCGAGAGGTTGTTCATGGCATCTACTGAGTCCCATGCAGCTTTGTAGCTCATCTTCATAGATTTAGCAGCTTTTGTTATGGAACCCTCTTTTTGGATGTGCATCAAAAGCTCCATGCGCCCTTGTCCAAGAAAGTTGTGTTCAGATTTGTTTATCCATAAACGACCGTTAACGTTGTTTTGCATGATTATCCCTAATTAAGCTTGAAACCGTAGTATATTAAAATATATAACGCTTGTCAAATAGATTTAGGGAAATCATACATGCGTATTAAGCATGTATGATTTTTTTAAAATGGCAGCAGATTTTTAATAGAATCCGTAGCGGATTTTGTACCAAGAGAGGTTGACTCAGCGAGTAGTTTCTCAAGTGCTCCGCTTTGTGAGCCGACTAAAGAGTTAATGTCAGGCACTCCCGAAGCAGAAGCAGTTACATCTTTGAGCTGATCTTGCATCTTCTCATTTAGCATCGTCTGCAGCTGGGCTTCATATTTTTTCGCCTCTTTTGCAAAAACATTGCTGAGAGCACGCGATATTTTTTTGTCCAGATCGGTTTCAACGTATAGAGCAGGAGAGTCAAGCGAGCCTATTGCATCTGTTTTTACATAAAAACTCTTTACCTCTGAGAGTGTAGAGTTTACGATATCTGCATATTTTTCATCAAGTCCATCAATAGAGATAGCGGCATTTTTAAAATCAAGGCTGCTTTTTAGCTCCAATTTTGACAAGCCGTAGATATCGGCACTCCCCTGAAGTGCAATATCACTTTTTTTAAGAGTCAGCGAAGAGAGAGCAAGGTTGTCAAGAGGCACTCTTTTTGCGCTAAAAGAGACGGATTCATGAGCCTCTTTGCCAAGTCTGTCATCTTTGCCATCAAGGACAAACTTCTCTACAACGTCTCCATCACTTGTGACTTTAAAAGTGGTCACTTTTCCAAGAAGCTTTTGGTTGTCAGCTATGTTGTTTATTACACCGGTAAAATCTTGGGTTTTAAACTTCCCGCCCAAGTCAACTTTTGCCACATAGATGTCGGGAGACGGAACCTCTTCTTTGAATTTTATCCATCTTCCCTCTCCTCGCGGAGGTTTTGGCGGCTCAATTTTTGCTTCGCTTTTCATATAAGGCTCTGCAAGTGTGTAATATTTTTTTGCCAATGATATGTAGTGTTTTATCTTCTCGCCAAAGAGAGTGCCTACGACATTAATTGCGCCGCTGCTATCGAGTGAATAAGCACTTTTTAGATTGTTATAATCATTCTTGGGAGCATTTTTTATCTCACTTATAAGTTCGGATATGCGTGCTTTATCATCCGCGAAATCCTTTTTGATAGATGCCAGTTTCTCTTTATGGGCATCTATCTTCTTCTTAAATGCCGTAATGTCATCTTTTAGTTTTAAGAGCTGTGCAGGGTCTTTTGATTTTGAAGCCGACTTTATGGCATCAAGATCTTTTTTATACTCATCTAGTTTATTTGAACTAAGCTCTTCTTTGGATACTTTTTGCCATTTTGTCTTTATCTCATCTATCTCTTTTTGAGCCTTGTTGTAGGCTTTTAGAGATTTAAGATCAGCACTTGCCAGAAGCTCTTTTGGAGTCGGCAGTTTAATATCAGGCATTGCAAAAGAGGATGAGTCTGAAGCCGCTGAGGTTGTCTCCTCTTTTGCAGATGAGGGTTTTGGATTTGAGCTTGGTGTGTCAAAGCCGATGCCTGTCACTTGAACAAGCTCCATATGTGTTTTTCTTAAAAGAAGCGCGTTGAAATCGAGATCGGCTAAGATATTTTGGATGCTTACGCTGTTTGTTTTACCGTTTTCATCCTGCACCTCAAGATTGGTGATTTGTAAAGACGCATCTCCAAAACTACTCTTAACCTCTTTAATAAGCACATCTTTGCCCGTTGCGCTTGAGAGCCCTTTTTCTAGCGTAAATTTTATAACCGGGTCTATTACAAGCATACCGACTGCAAGAACCAAAGCAGTGACTACGGCAAATACGCCTACGCCAATTATGCGAAAAGTGCTATCTTTTTTATCGCTTTTTTTAAGAATACCGAGCTTTGCCAAAATCGGGTATCTGTCTATATAGAGAACTATTTTAGCGCGGGAAGTATCTATCACTCTGTTTAAGATGATATACATAGGAAGTGCGAGGAGAATGGCTACAACAAATGAGCCTAGAACGATGGTATTGTTGAAGTAGGTAAGGCGCATAATCCCGCTGTTATACATTGCAGTCCACAGCCCTTGGAGCCCATCCGCATTAAGAAGCATATATCCGAAGGATTCAAAAAGCGGGTCAAAAATATATCCGACACCTGCAAAAAATGCACCGGAAACCAAAAAAAGACCAAAATGGATATTGATAAGCAGTGCCAAAAAGAGGATGAGAAGAGTTTGAACCCCGCTTAGAGGAGTCAGTCCCATAATCATTCCCAGAACAAGCGCCAACGTCACCTGCCATGGGGTCTGTCCAGAGTTTAGCGCTTTAAATAGCTTTTTTATAAAATTCATGCTCTTGCCTTCTTTACAGAGAATTTATTTGTTAGTTTAGCACACTTCTTTTTTTTTGTCGATAAGGGACAGTGGCAAGAATAGTTTATAAAACAAAGCAAAACAAAAGCCAAATTTAAGTAGAATTCGCGCAGTTATAGATAAAGGAAGTGCATGGCTAACAAACGGGTTTTAGTTAAGTTTTCAGGTGAAGCTCTTGCAGGAGAAGCGGGTCATGGAATTGACACGAAGATTCTAAACTATATATCACAAGAGATAAAGTCGCTTGTAAATGCCGGTATCGAGGTCGGAATCGTTATCGGAGGCGGCAATATTGTTCGCGGAGTTACCGCTGCACAAGATGGAATTATTAAAAGAACTTCCGGTGATTATATGGGGATGCTAGCTACCGTGATAAACGGGATCGCGATGCAGGAGGCTTGTGAACATGCTGGCTTGGAAGTTCGCATGCAGACTGCTATTAAGATGGAGCAGATCGCTGAGCCTTATATAAATCGCCGCGCTGTTCGTCATTTAGAAAAAGGGCGTGTTGTTATTTTTGCAGCGGGAACTGGAAATCCATTTTTTACTACAGATACGGCGGCAACTCTAAGAGCAGTTGAAATCGGCGCAGAGGTCATAATAAAAGCAACAAAGG
>NZ_JAVVFL010000103.1:0-7906 GCF_032250635.1 Sulfurimonas sp. | reverse complement strand
AATTCAAGAGTGTTATGGAGATGCAGACGGTATAATTATTAATCCTGCGGCGTATACTCACACATCTATAGCGATTCGTGACGCTATTTCTGCTGTAAATCTTCCTACTATTGAGGTTCATATTAGCAATATTCATCGCCGCGAAGAGTTTAGAAAGCAAAATATGGTCGCTCCTGTTTGTACATCTTCTGTTATCGGATTTGGTCCTTTTGGATACCACCTTGCAATGGTTGGAATGGTACAGATTATGAATGAGATAAAAGCAGTTCAAGAGATGCAAAAACAACAGTCTCAGGCTGCGCAGGAAAACTAATTTTATGTATGTAAAGCGTAAAATAAGTGAGGAGTTGCAGACCTTTAAGAATTTACGCGATAGCTACAAAAATAGTCCAAATAACTCACACCGCTATATTGCTACCGTAGGTTTAGGCGGAAATATCGGCGATGTCAAAAGAAGATTGATCCATTTGTATAATTATCTCAAAAAAGATAGACAGGTAAGCCTTTTGCAGACATCACTGATTTTGAAAAATCCTCCCTTTGGTTTTGCAAATCAAGATGATTTTTTTAATGCGGTCGTTATGCTTAAAACCAGCATGCAACCTAAGTTTTTTTTAGGCTATTTAATGAGATTAGAGAAAAGATTTGCGCGCAAAAGAAGTTTTGCAAATGCTCCAAGGACATTAGATTTGGATATAATTTTTTTTGATAACAGAGTAGTGAAGACACAAAAACTTCAAATACCGCATGCAAAGTGGTTTGAGAGAGAGAGCGTGTTGATACCATTGATGGATATACAGAGATGAAGATTTTAACTTTTACCGGAAGAACACCCTCAGAAGCATTGAAAAAAGCCAAGATGGATGTTAACTATAGCCAAATGCTTCATATAGACACAAAAGAGATCCAGAAAAAATCATTGGGCAGAGAGCCTATTTATGAGATAGTCATGGGAATCGAGGGTGACTCTACGGCGCATGCCACATATCAAAAAACAAAATCTTCACAAAAAGATGAGAGACCGCTTACCCAAAAGAGTGCAGATGTTTTGTATGACATCTCCTACGCAGCAAGACAGATATCCAAGATTGCGGATGTAAAAGAGCCTCTGCATGAACACCAAGAGAGTAGATCTCAGATGCTGTTTGAACCTAAAGAGCTCAAAGATATAAAGTCTGAAATTGTAAAACTCGGCGATAAGGTCAAGGTTATTCAAAATATGTTTTGGGATGAAAAAGCCCCTAACCTTGAGAGCCATATCCCATCTGAGTTTGCAGAGATTTACCGTCTTGCTTCTCAAAGCGGCATGAATCGGGATCATCTTGACGCCATTATGAGAATGACGCTTGAACATATGCCCTTTAGAATGAGAGAGAGTTCGGCAACCGTAAAAAGATATTTTCAGACTGTTCTTAGAAAAATGGTGCCAATCAGACTAGAGAGCACCCCCTCCATAGGAAATAAAAAAGTCATTATGCTCGTAGGTCCTACGGGCGTCGGCAAAACTACATCGGTAGCAAAATTGGCGGCAAGATACTCCTACCTCATGCAAAAGAAGTATAAAGTAGGGTTGGTTGTGCTTGATACTTACCGCATAGGTGCGGTTGAGCAGCTTATGCAGTATGCTAGAATGATGAAACTTGGCATTGAAACTGTTGTAGACCCCATAGATTTTGCAAGTGCGCTCGATTCACTTAGATATTGTGATTATATACTTATCGATACGATGGGTTCAAGTCCTTATGACAGAACAAAAATAGAGAAAATCTATGAGTGTCTTGATGAAAACGACGTCAAATATAACATCGATGTAGTTTTGGTAATGCCAAGTTCTATAAAGTATGAGGATTTAAAAGCTACTTACGATAATTTTTCAACGCTAAAAGTTGACACTTTGATGTTTACAAAGCTAGATGAAACAAGAGGTTTTGGCAATATATTTTCTCTCGCCTATGAGACAAAAAAACCTATAAGCTACTTCTCTGTCGGACAGGAAGTGCCTGAAGATTTAGTCTGCGCAAGCAGTGATTTTCTAGTTGAGTGTTTGTTAAACGGCTTTAACAGGAGCAAGGCATGATAGGACATCAGGCTCAAAAGTTAGAAGAGCTTATCTCTTCCTCGGCTGCTAAGAAGTCTAAAAAAACACGCTTTATTGCAGTTACAAGCGGAAAAGGCGGAGTCGGAAAAAGCACAATCAGCTCAAACCTTGCCTATGTTCTTTCTCAAAACGGATTAAATGTCGGGATTTTTGATGCAGATATAGGTCTTGCAAATTTGGATGTTATGTTTAATGTTAAAATTAAGAAAAATATCCTGCATGTACTCAAAGGCGAAGCAACCGTTTCAGATATTTTGATTCCTATTACCAGAAATCTTATACTTATTCCCGGAGAGAGCGGCGATGAGATTTTGAAATACTCAGATAAAGCTCTTTTTGAGAGATTTATGAGTGAGGCTGAAGTCTTAGACAAGCTCGATGTTATGATAATTGATACGGGAGCCGGTATAGGAGAGCATATAAGAATGTTCTTGGATGTTGCCGATGACGTTATAGTTGTCACTGTTCCGGACCCGGCTGCAATAACAGATGCGTATGCGACCATAAAAACAATAGCAACTTTTAGAGATGATATAAATCTCATTATGAACCAAGTAAAGAGCGAGAGAGAGGCAGTTGCGGTATATGAAAAGATTAAAAAAGTCGCATCGGCAAATATAGGGGGAAAACTGAACATAAAGCTTTTGGGAAAAATCAATAGCGATATTAAAGTCTCCTCTTGTGTAAAGCAGAGAGCTCTTTTTAGCGCTATGCATCCTGGTTCGACAGTTCATAAAGATATTCTCTTAATTGCCAACGCAATAAGTAAAAATTTGGAACGAGATGTGCTTGTTATGCCTAGTGAAAGCGGGTTATCCGGGCTTTTTAAGCGATTAGTAAAGCATTTTTAAATTAAACTTAAGGCTTTTTTATATGTTGGGTGAGAACTTTATATACTTTTTTACTATTCAGGGTTTTTTTATGGGAATAGTATTTGGTGTATTAAAATCATTTGATGCAGAAGGTCTTTTGGTATATACATTTTTAATAACTACATTTTTTTATCTATTTTCCCATATAATAGTCTCACTGTACTACAAAACATCCGTTGGAAAGTTATACTTTTTCCCAAAAGAGTCGCATGAAAAAAGACTTGACATTTTTGCCAATGAGATAAATAAGAGAGAAAAAATTATAGACTCAGCTATTAAAATTACAGATATAGCAATCAGCGTAAACAGCCAAGAGAACAGGAAGAGTTCATGATTTCGGCATACACGCAAGATTTAAAACATAAAGAAGATGAGCTTGCAATACAGTATCTGCCTGCGGTTAAAGCAATGGCTTTTAGGTTAAAAGAGAGACTTCCAAGCTCTATTGACTGCATGGATCTCTCGGCTATAGGCACGGAAGAGCTTATAAAACTGGCACGTAGGTATGATGAGGGTTTAAATGACTCTTTTTGGGGGTATGCCAAGAAGAGAGTCTACGGTGCTATGCTTGATTATCTAAGAAGTCTTGACATACTCAGCCGTGCCAGCAGAAAACTTGTAAAAGCGATAGATTATGCAATAGAAGAGTATAGAGTGTTGCACAATGAAGAACCGAGTGACGTGGAGTTGGCTGAGATTTTGGATGAGAGTGTAGAGAAGATACATGAAGCAAGAATAGCATCAACAATCTATACCGTTATGCCTCTTGAAGATCAGTTGCAAGTTGGAGATGAGGGCTCATCTATTGCCAATATAGAAAAAGAAGAGCTTATAGAGAATATAAAAACTGTTCTTAGTCGCTATAGTCAAAGAGAGCAACTGGTTATACAGTTTTACTATTTTGAAGAGCTAAATTTAAAAGAGATCAGCGAAATTTTGGATATTACAGAGTCTAGAATTTCTCAAATCCATAAGTCGGTTATCCATAAAATTAAAGAGAGTGTAGGAGCTTAAGATGGCAGACATACTTTCACAAGAAGAGATAGATGCGCTTTTAGATGTTGTTGATGATGAGGGAGATGATATACTTGAGGGAGATGAAGACTCTTTAGTATCTCAAAGACAGGTAACTCTTTATGATTTTAAAAGACCAAACAGGGTCTCAAAAGAGCAGCTTCGTGCATTTCGCAGCATCCATGACAAAATGGCTAGATCGTTAGCTTCTCAGATATCTTCTATTATGCGCTCAATCGTTGAGATACAACTTCACTCAGTTGACCAGATGACGTATGGCGAATTTTTAATGTCACTGCCAAATCCTACAAGTTTTAACGTTTTTTCTATGAAACCTTTGGAGGGAAGCGGAGTTATCGAGATAAACCCTTCCATTGCTTTTCCTATGCTTGATCGTCTTTTGGGCGGAAAAGGCGAACCGTTTGATGCAAGCCGTGAATTTTCCGATATTGAGCTTAGCCTATTTGAGACTATTTTAAGAGTTATGATGGCAACTCTAAAAGAGGCTTGGGGACCTGTTATGGATATATTTCCAAATATAGAATCCAAAGAGTCGAGCCCTAACGTTGTGCAGATTGTTGCTCAAAACGAAATTGTCGTTATGGTTGTTATGGAGATTATTATAGGGCAGAGTTCAGGAATGATGAACATCTGTTATCCGGTTATTGCGTTAGAGCCTGTTTTGCCAAAACTTGCCAGCAGAGATTTGATGCTTAATGAAACAAGCACAAAAAAGAGTAGAAATACAGAGTTGCATGTGCTTCTTGGTGGTGCAAAAGTAGGTCTTGAGGCAATGCTCGGTGATGCAGAGCTTTCGCTTCGAGATATTTTGGATCTGCAAAACGGAGATATACTAAGGCTAAACAATGCTGCTAATGATATAGTTACATTGTGTGTAGACGGTAAAGATAGATTTCGCGGAAAAATAGGTTTGAGGAGATTTAGAAAATCTATTCAAATCACAGAGATAATTGATACAGAAAAAGATGCGGTTAAGCGTGCTCTAGAGAATTTTGAAACAATTAGACGGGAAAAAATATCTGGCGTAAAAGATATTATTTTTAATGCTGATGAAGATAAAAACGAAGATGATTATGAGTATGATAAAAAAAGTAAAAAAGGGATAGAAGATGAGTAGTTTTATGAAGCTGTTTGAAGATGAAACGGTAGCAACAATAGAGGCACTGATAGGTCAGGCTCCATCACTTGAACTCAAAGAGGAGCAAGAGTTAAGCATTATATCCAACATCATACCTCCTATTGTACTTTTAAACATAAGCGTTAGCGGTGACATCGATGCTTCCGTAATGGTCGCGCTAACACCAAATCTTGTCACATCATTATCCGATATGATGATGGGCGAAGAGGCAAGCGAGAGAGAAGATGTGGGTGAAGATGATCTAGATGCGGTAAAAGAGATAGTCTCAAATATATTTGGCGCAATATCAAATACGCTCTCAGCTCAAAAAGAGCTTCCCGTATTATCTTTTTATATTGAAAAAATTGACTATATCGGAGAGAACAAGGAAGTCTCCTTAGAGAACTACAGTAAAATGTTTGTATACAATTTTAGTATAGAAAGTCTCAAATCTCTTTTTATGTTTATAATGGATGAGAATTTGCAAAATGCGATATTTAAAACAGGAAAAGCTTCAAACAGTGAACAAAAATCAGACTCAAACAGCTCTGGAGATACAATGCCCTCTGTTTCATTAAATAGTGAAGAGATGAACAATATATCCCTTATTATGGATGTAAAACTCCCGGTAAAGGTTAGGATTGGAAAGAAGAAGATGCTATTAAAAGATGTTTTAAATATGGATATAGGATCTGTAATAGAGTTAAATCAACTTGCAAATGACCCACTAGAGATACTGGTGGATGATCATGTAATTGCTGAGGGCGAAGTCGTTATAGTAGATGGAAATTTTGGGGTTCAAATCACTACAATCGGAACGAAAAGAGAGAGATTAAACCAATTAAGATCATAGAAAAATAGAAAGTAGTTTATATGCGTAAAAAAAAAGATGATTTAACAAAAAAGTATATAAGAGAGATTAAATCAGCGGATGTTTGGAGCGTTTTTAAGATTGTTGCCGACTTCGTAAAGGGTTTTGATGAACTAGGGGAACTTGGACCGACGGTTACCATGTTTGGAAGTTCTAAGGTGAATAGTAAAAATAAGTATTATAAAAAGGCACAAGAACTATCTTCTATGCTTTCCCAAAGAGGATTCAATATTATGACGGGTGGTGGACCCGGGGTTATGGAAGCCGCTAATAAAGGGGCATATGAGCACAAAGATGTTGAATCAATAGGTCTTAATATAGATCTTCCTTTTGAGCAGGTTCCAAATAAGTATACGACTACGGATCTGAATTTTGACTATTTTTTCTCAAGAAAAGTGATGTTGGTCAAGTACTCTATCGGTTATGTAATATTTCCTGGCGGGTATGGAACTCTCGATGAGCTATTTGAAGCATTAACGCTTATACAAACCAAAAAAATAAGCGGTGTGAAGATTTTTGTTGTTGGAATTGAATATTATAAGCCGCTTCTTGATTTTGTAGAAAAAAAATTACTCAAGAAAGGTATGATAAGCAGTGAGGATTTTAAGCAGATTAGACTCACAGATAACCTCCAACATGTAGTAGATGAATTAGAAGTGTCTATATTGGAACAGATTGAATTTCTTAGAGAGCATAAACTTGAAGATACACAGTACTACAAAACATTAGAAGAGTTCTCTAGAGATAAAAATATTGAAAAAAAGTTAAAGTAATTATGAAAAAAGAAAGTATGGGTAAAAAAGTTCTTGTCGGAATGAGCGGAGGAGTTGACTCTACAGTTTCGGCACTGCTGCTAAAAGAGCAAGGTTATGACGTCGAGGGACTCTATATGAAGCTTCACTCCAAGCCGGGTTATCATGAGATTAATCAAGCAAGAGCACAAAAGGCTGCAGACTTTGTCGGTATGAAACTGCATGTGCTTGATCTACAAGATGCTTTTAACAGAGAAGTTTTTCAACCTTTTATAGATACCTATGCTGAGGGAAAAACACCAAATCCATGCGCATTGTGCAACAGAAGTCTGAAATTTGGCGAGATGGTGAGGTTTGCAGATAAAATAGGCGCAGACTATATAGCTACGGGTCACTATATAAAAACAGACGGAAAATATTTCTATGAAGCCGATGATGATACAAAGGATCAAAGCTATTTTCTCTTTTATGTAGATAAAACTATTTTGCCAAGATTACTGTTTCCGCTTGGAGATAAAAAAAAGAGTGACATAAAAAAGCTAGCCGCATCAATAGAAGGATTAGAATCGTTTGCATCTCAAGGCGAATCATCAGAGATATGTTTTGTTGAGACAACCTATACCGACCTGCTAAAAGATTATGTTGAAGTAGACAAAATAGGTCAAGTGCTCGATAAAGACGGAAATGTGGTCGGAGAGCATAGAGGCTACATGCATTACACAATCGGCAAAAGAAAGGGTTTTACGGTCAGAGGTGCGCATGATCCTCACTATGTATTAAGCATTGATGCACAAAAAAACCAAATTATTGTTGGAAAAAAAGAAGAGTTGGCTTGCCACAGCGTGGTTCTTAATAATTTGAATCTTTATACCGATGAAAAAGAGTTTGATATCACTGTTAAGTTGAGATATAGAACTAAAGCCGTTCCTTGTCATGTTGAAGTAAAAGAGAACAAAGCATATGTTACTTTAAAAGAGAGTGTATTTGGTGTAGCAACCGGACAGGCGGCAGTTTTTTATGATGGCAAAAAACTAATCGGCGGCGGTTGGATAGAGGAAAATTAAAGACAATTCTTCTCTTAAAACCTCCAAATAAAATTCTTCTACAAACTCTCTCACAAATTAAGAAATAAATAAGCATAACTTCCCTATAATTCCCCTC
>NZ_JAVVFL010000102.1:0-7962 GCF_032250635.1 Sulfurimonas sp. | reverse complement strand
AAAGCAATCTGCGCGACTTACTTTGACCTCCCTTTTGAGAAACTGCTTCTCTCAAACGAGAAACTGACGCCTGCAACAGATGAGCCGCTTATAAAGCATGAACTTGAATCAAGAGTTAAGATGCTTTTAGCGGGTATCGTCGCATGCAACATAAAGTACAGTGAACATGCAAGCAGCGCCAAGGGCGATTTGGACGAGGCAAAAGAGATAGTCCAGATGATGATTACAGAGTACGGCATGGGTTCCTCTCTTATGGCTAGTGAGAACGAAAAAGAGATTTTGATGAAAAGACTCTATGAGGAGACGAGAAATCTTTTAGAGTCTATGCAGAGTGTTATAAAGTATGTAGAGAGCGTTTTAAACGAGCGTGAGAGTATCACAAAAGCGGATGTGAAAAAGAAACTCAATGAAATTTTATAGTGGTTTTTCTCTAAAAAATGAGCACTATTACTTTGAAGAGTATATAAACTCATCCGAGTACACTGTTTGCGGATTTAGTTACGGAGCCATAAAAGCTCTTAGAGAAACTAAAGAGAGGCTCTGTGAGAAAAAGCGCGTAGACACACTGCAACTCTTCTCTCCCGCTTTTTTTCAGACAAAAGATGAGAAGTTTAAAAAACTCCAACTGCTTGGATATAGAAAAAACCAAGACGCTTATCTAAGAGAGTTTATCTCCCTATGCTTTTTGCCGTATGAAAAAAAGATAGTAGAGCATGAAAAAAACTCCATTGAAGAGCTTGAAGAGTTGCTCTACTACGAGTGGAATATATGTGAATTAAAAGAGATTATGCGATGCGGGGTAAAGATAGAGGTTTATCTCGGTGGAGAGGACAAAATCGTAGATGTTGAGGGCGCAAGAGAATTTTTCTTGGAAGTAGCTACGGTGACATACATCAAAAATGCAAACCATTTTTTATTAACTAACTAGGAGAAGATATATGAGCAAAATAAAAATAGGCGTTATAACGGCAAGTGATCGAGCAAGCAAAGGGATATACGAAGATATTTCTGGAGTAGCAATTCAAGACACAATGAAGGATTACCTCAAGAGCGAGTTTGAGATAGTTTACAGATGTATCCCAGATGAGCAGGAGATGATAGAGAGCACTATGATAGAGCTTTGCGACGATGAAGAGTGCTGTTTAGTAGTTACTACAGGCGGAACGGGACCTGCGCTTCGCGATGTTACACCTGAGGCAACAGAGAACGTATGTCAAAAGATGATGCCAGGATTTGGCGAACTTATGCGTCAAGTAAGCCTGCAGTATGTTCCTACGGCTATACTATCTCGTCAGACTGCTGGAATCAGAGGCAAAAGCCTCATTATAAATCTCCCTGGTAAACCAAAATCTATAAGAGAGTGTCTTGATGCGGTATTTCCTGCCGTTCCATACTGCATAGACCTTATAGAAGGACCATATATAGAGACAAATGAGGATGTTATAAAGGCTTTTAGACCGAAGGCTAAGTAGAGCCTTCTGGTCACTAATCTACTATGTTGCTTTTTATTTTATCTTCTAGCCAAAAAGTATAGACCGACAACAAAACTGACAGCACCGGCAATGTAGAAGGTCATTACTTTATCCGTATCCGAACCTGTAACAGCCTGTGTAACCTGAGAACCGACTGAGCTAGATAGTTGATATCCCCATATTGCAACTCCAACACCTATAACCACGAGAATAATTCCTATTACCTTACTTGTCATAGCCATAATAGACTCCTATTGTTAAATAAAATAAAATGTTTGCAGTGTTAAGGGCAAACTATTTATTCAATTAATAATTCTATCTTAATTTACTCAAAAAGAGCCATTAAATGTTTTGGAAGCCTTTACTTACTCTCTTCTCATAAGGCAGCGGATTTTTTATTTGGAGTGTAATTTCTTATTCGGTAGGGGAAAATTTCAAAAACACGCCAAGTGCTATCAGCAGAAAAGCCGCACTGATAATAATAGCTACAGGATAATATAGATTACCTGCCAAGTCCAGTTGGCTGTACTTTATAACCATAATAAGCCCCTCAAGCGACAAAGCAACACACACAGTTCCGATAAAGCGGGGAAGGGTTCTTCTAAGCATATGAACGACATCATGCCCATTGTCATCACCGTACTCTTTGTTGATGACAATGGCAAGTTCAAACACAGCGATTGCAATAATGCTGGTATTTACCATCTGTATAATTACAGATGTGATTTCGTCGCCGTTGAATATATTTCCAAACGCCGAAGTGAATGTTGACAATACGATTGCCGCAGAAAGCCCGAAGAAAATATAAGCAAACGTTTTAGCAAATATTCTTTGAATTGAAAAGTTTGAAGATGCATCTGTCATGCTAGTCCTAGTTTATAGTTTATTTTGTAGTCAATGGAGCATTGAGTATATTAATAGATATCAGATTTGACACTATAGCAAAAGTATTTCCATACTCGGTTAATGTTTTTCTTTTGGACGTTCAAAGAACATATTTTGTTATTAAAGGGAAGATTGTAAGAGAGCTTTTTGTAAAACAGAGAGAAATCTCTCTGCTCTTAGTTTATACGAAGTTTACGTTTGTAACGTGATGTTTTAGACCGAGCTCTGCAGGGCTGCATCCAAGTGCTAGACCTACCATTTGCTGCATGTGAAGAACGGGAAGGGACACTTCTCTGCCTATTGCTTCAGAAGCACTTTTTGTCTGCGTGTCAAGTTTTAAGTGACAAAGAGGACAAGGTGTTACCATCATGTCGGCATTCTGGTCGGTTGCACCGGCAATTGCTGTTCCTGTTAAAACTGCTGCAGTATGTGGAGCTTGAAGTTCAACGTGGAATCCGCAGCACTTGTTTTTCTCTTCATAGTCAACATTCATACCGCCACACGCGATAATAAGGTCATCTAATGAAGTAGGGTTGTATGGGTTCTCTTTTTGTTTGTGAGACTCGTCATGAAGCTCAGAAGGGCGGATGTTGTGACAGCCGTAAAAAGGAGCTATATTGAACTCGCTTAGAGGTCTTACAACCATCTTTTTGATTTTATCGAGTCCAAAGTCATCAATGATAGCATATAAAAAGTGGATGATGTTTGATGTACCTTTGTACTCTAAACCAACCTCTGCAAGCTTCTCGTTGACTCTTGCTTTTAGTTCAGGGTTTCTATCTAGTCTATGCTTTGTCATTGCAGTATTTAGCTGACATGTATTACATATAGTAACCATAGTTAAGCCATGTTTTTCAGCGTAAGCTATATTTCTTGCATTTAGTACAAGCGATAAGAAGTCATCATAATCTTGCAGGTGAGAAGCGCCGCAACATGAAGCTTCCGTTAGTTCTATAAGCTCAATATCGAGCTTTCTGGCAACTGCCATAGTTGACATCATCTGTTCCGGAGTACTCTGTTTTGCCGTACATCCTGTAAAAAGTGCATATTTTAATTTTTTCATCTATTTTACTCCTAGAACTTTACTGTTGATGATGATTTTATAAGCTTTTGTATCTCATCAAGGTTATCTGATTTTGGCATATTCCAAGGCATGACAATCTTGCCTTTTCTAAACATTTGAAGCGCAACAGGGATATGTTTGACTATATGAATTCCCTCTGAGTAGAGAACCAAGCCGCCCTCATCAAGCACGCCGTGCTTTTTGATAGAGTGTAAGAAACCGACAGCATGACGTGTTGCAACATTGTTTTTCGCAACGCCTTTTTTAAACGCCATCTGGTGCAGTTTTGTTATTTTTTCAATTGGATTGATATCTTTTGGACAAACCTCCGCACACTCAAAACATTTGACACAATCCCAAACACCTTGTTTCTCTTCGTTGACATCAACAAGTCTCTGAGAGTCACTATCACGAACATCTGCTTCAAAGCGGTAAGCCGCTGCGAATGCTGCTGGACCGAAGAAGTCGCTGTTTATCTCAACAACAGGACAAGCATAGTGACACGCCCCGCACTGAATACAAAGGTCGGCATCGTTTATCTCTTCGGCATCATGTGGAGATACGAGATTCTCGCATGATGGACACTCATCAATATCTGTAACCAGATAGGGAGTTACGGCTGCATGTTTCTCCCAGAAGTCTCCTTTGTCGATAATCATGTCTTTTATAGCTCTTTTTGTACTTAATGGCTCAATTGTCAAATCATTTCCAAAGTACTCTATCATGGTAGTCATACTCTCTTTACATGCGAGAGTACTTCTGCCGTTTACTTTAATAGCACAAGCCCCGCAGATACCGTGGCGGCAGCTTCTTCTATATGAAAAACTTCCATCATGATCCCATTTTATTCTGTTTAGTATATCTAAGACAACCTCTTCAGAAGTAACATCCATACTGTAATCTTCATAGTATGGAAGATAATCTTCATCAGCATTAAAGCGAAATACTTTGAAGTTTACTTTTTGTGTAGTAATTTTATTTGTACTCATAACTTCTCCTTAGTAATTTCTTGCTTTAAGTTCATGCTTGCCAAGAACCACAGGCATATAATCAAGTGCTATATTGCCATCTTTATCCATGTAAGCCATAGTGTGTTTTAAGAAGTTTTCATCATCGCGCGTGTTAAAATCTTCTCTAAAGTGAGCGCCGCGGCTCTCGTTTCTAGCAATAGCGCTCTCAACGATAAATGCAGAGTAATCAACCATGTGACCAAACTCTATTGCCTCTTGAAGCTCAGTGTTAAACACTTTTGATTTGTCTTTTATGCGAATGTTTTTAAATCTCTCTCTTAGCTCTTTAACTTTAGCCACAGCAATCTCTAGCGTCTCTTTTGTTCTAAATGCGCCCGCATTGTCGGTCATGCACTGTTGAAGTTCTTCTCTTAGCTGTGTAATTGTTTCATTTCCGTTGTTGTTTAGTACGAAAGCGATCTCATCAAGGGCTCTCTGTGCATCTTCTTGTGTTGCTTCACGAAGAGGAATTGTGTCTATCTCGTTAACCATTGTTTTGCCTACAAAGCGACCAAAGAGAAGCGCTTCAAGAACAGAGTTTGCTCCAAGACGATTTGCACCGTGGACAGAAACACAAGAACACTCACCTGCGGCATAGAAGCCCTCTACAAATTCGTTATTGTTTTTACGAACATTTCCTGCGATATTTACAGGGATACCGCCCATTGAGTAGTGCGCTGTTGCGGAGATTAAGATAGGCTCTTTTATCATATCAAGACCTAAAAATGTCATGGCAAGTTCACGAAGTTCAGGTAGTCTCTCCATAATCAGATCTTTTCCTAAATGAGTGACGTCGATAAAAACAGCATCTTTTCTAGGTCCAACACCGCGTCCTTCGCGAATTTCGTTTAAAATAGCACGAGACACAACATCACGAGATGCAAGTTCCATCGCATTTGGAGCGTATTTTTCCATAAATCTCTCGCCAAGAGAGTTAAGAAGACGTCCTCCCTCGCCGCGAGCAGCTTCAGAGATTAAAACACCGTTTCCTGATAGTCCGGATGGGTGAAACTGAACAAACTCCATATCTTCTAACGGAAGTCCGTGGCGTGCTACTATTGATAGACCGTCACCCGTATTTGCGTGTGCATTTGAGTTGATTTTGTAGCTTCTTGCGTATCCGCCTGTTGCAAACATTACCGATTTTGTATTAAAAATAGCGACCTGAAGATCTCTGATATTAAACGCAACTACGCCTGAAACCTTACCATCTTTATAGATGATATCGGCAGCATACCACTCATCCCAGAACTCAACGCCGACGCGGAAAGCCTGCTCATAGATAGTTTGTAAAAGCGTTAAACCTGTTCTGTCTTTCGCATAACATGCACGAGGAGATGATTGCCCTCCAAAAGGTCTTTGCGCTATTTTTCCATCAGGAGTTCTACTCAATACCGCACCCATTCTCTCTATCCAGCGGATAGTCTCAGGTGCATTTTTACACATAAACTCAACAGCATCTTGGTCAGCTAAGTAGTCACTCCCCTTTACAGTGTCAAATTCATGCAGTTCAACGCTGTCTTTATCGCTAAAAGCTGCGTTTACGCCGCCTTGAGCAGCTCCAGAGTGGCTTCTTAGCGGATGGAGTTTTGTTATAACTGCAACTTTTTTACCTGCATTTTGTAATTCTCTTGCAGCGGCGCATCCTGCTAGACCAGCACCGACAATAATTGCATCGTAAGTATAAATAGGAATACCCATTAGCTTTCCTTTGTTGATTAAGAATAAAATAAGGCGGATTTTACAATTTTTAGCCTTTGTCTATAATAAAAGGTTGTTATAAAAATTCAAAATGTTCCATTATCACTCATTATCACCCATTTTGGGCAAAACAGAAGAGTGAAAGTGTGTAGAATTGTGATACTTTCTTAGTGAAATAGATGAAGGAAGGCGCCCCGTAGCGGTGAAATACAGGGGTAAGAAATATTATAGTTCGCTGTGAACCAGATCTTTTATTTGAGATATTTTATCTCCGCCTGTCTCTTTGGCATAATCAAGTACTTTTTTAGCCTGTTTAATAGCCTCTTCAAGAGATACGTGATTTGGTTTTATAACAAACCCACCGCTTAGTTTTATCTCAATTGGCCCTAGTTCTGGAGATGTTAGTTTAAGCTCGGAGACACTTTGGCGGATAATGTCTGCATCTTTGTATGAGAGCTCTTTGCTCTCTCTTGAGAGAACTACCGTAAACTGGTTGTAGTCCGTTCTTGCGATTACATCCGCCGACTGTTTGTGAAGAGAGGCTGTAAATGCAACTTTTTTGAGTATGTTTTGTGTCAGTTCCTGGGAGTAGACTCTGTTTGTTTTTGAAAAGTTGTCAATTTCAAATACTGTAACGGATGTATAGTTCTTCTCTTTGATATTTTTCTTCTCAGCATAAGCGCTCATTAGACCTTTTAGGTTGTTAATGCCCGTTACTGGGTCGACCATTGCAGGATTTTCTGATATATCCGGTTTTCTTCTTATCCTTACAGAAATTGCACCTGCTTCTTGTGAAAATATTTCATACCCCTTTTTGTCCACATCATATAGGTACTCAATATCTTTATATATTGCCGCGAGTCTTTTTCTATACCAAAAAGCCATAAAGAGAATCAACGCAAATGCCAGGTAAGTTATATTTTTGTGAATGTTGAACTTTTTTTGGTTATATGAGACAGCTCTGAAAACTATGTGGTTGATTTGATCGTATAAAGAGGCAAAACTTTTTTGCAGCGCCTCCTCTTTCTCTTTGTCGCCGTTATTTTTCTTTGTATAGAAATCACTCGCTCTTTTATTGAACTCTCTTGTGAGAGAACTTAGTTCATCTAAATCGGACAGATACTCTTTTGAGTTTGAGAGTACAAATCTCTCTACAAAACTAAATTCGTATTGATTGCGGAGTTTATCAATGTCGTGAAGAAGCTGGGTGCTTTTACCGTTAAACTGTATTAGTGCCAAATCAAGGTCACCTTTTGGAAGAGATAAAAGAGAGCTGATAATTCGCTTTTGGTTGTTTAGATTGTCAATTTTTTCATATGAGTTTGAGTGCTCAACCGCTGCCAACACTCCAAACGCTGCAAACACAGTCGCCAATAAAAGAAAAAGAGAGAGGTTGTTGAAAATCTTTTTTATAGAGTGCTTCATGGTAGGATTTCCTATATAGATGGTATAATATCCCGCTATTTTATACACATTGGCTTTAATGGTAACTTAAGGCATTTTAAGAAGTTTTATTGAATTTAGAAAATTATTTTATATCTCAGTTTAAAAACGCTCATATCGGTGACGATGGGGCTTTGATAGGCTCTAGTGTTTACTCAAAAGATGCCTTTTTCGAAGATGTCCATTTTAAAAAAAAGTGGATGAGCTACTATCAGATTGCAGCTAAGGCTATGATGGTCAATATTTCGGATGCAATCGCTATGAATGCAAAGCCAAAATACGCACTTCTCAGCGTTGCGATGCCTAAGTCTATGACGATGAAAGAGATGAGAGAGCTGGCATCCGGATTTGAGGATACGGCGGCGAAGTACGGCATCCAAATCATCGG
>NZ_JAVVFL010000101.1:0-8046 GCF_032250635.1 Sulfurimonas sp. | reverse complement strand
GTATTTTTACCGGTCGCAGTCCAAAAGACAAATATTTTGTAGATCGTTATCCGTCAAATCAATATATTGCTTGGGGTGATATAAATCAAAAAATCAGTGAAGAAATATTTAATGAACTTTTAGATCTCTCAAGAGAGCAGCTCTCCGGCAAAGATCTTTATGTAACTGATGTTTATAGCGGTTCTAGCGAAGCTTCAAAAAAGAATATACGTTTTATTACAGAAATAGCTTGGCAGTCTCACTTTGTTAAAAATATGTTTATTCGCCCTACAGAAGAAGAACTGGAAGTTTTTAAACCACAATTTACTGTACTAAATGCTTGTAAAGCAGTTAACGACAAATGGATGGAGCATGGGCTCAACTCTGAAGTTTTTGTGCTTTTTGACATCGAGAATAATATAGCTATTATCGGCGGTACATGGTACGGCGGCGAGTTAAAAAAGGGAATCTTCTCTATGATGAACTACTGGTTGCCGCTAGAGGGTAAACTCTCTATGCACTGTTCTGCAAATGTAGGAGAACGTGGTGATACGGCACTTTTCTTCGGACTAAGCGGTACCGGGAAAACTACGCTCTCAACAGATCCACATAGAAGACTTATCGGTGATGATGAGCATGGATGGGATGATGACGGTGTATTTAATTTTGAAGGCGGCTGTTACGCCAAGGTTATAAATCTTGATGGTAAGAGCGAGCCGGAGATTTACAACGCCATTAGGCCCGGTGCTCTGCTTGAAAATGTTGTCATGTACGGTGACGGCGAAGTCGATTACGAAGACTCAAGCAAAACAGAGAACACCAGAGTCTCTTACCCGATAGAGCATATAGACAACCACGAACCATCCCTAGGTGCAAGCCATCCTGAAAATATAATCTTTTTAACTGCGGACGCTTTTGGCGTTCTTCCTCCTGTGTCAAAACTTACTCGTGAACAGGCAATGTACTACTTCCTAAGCGGTTATACTGCAAAGGTTGCTGGAACTGAGCGCGGTATCACTGAGCCTGTTGCAACATTTAGCGCTTGTTTTGGAGAGGCTTTCTTGCCACTTCATCCAACGGTTTATGCTAAGCTACTTGGTGAAAAGATTGACAAGCACGGTGTGAATGTTTACCTTGTAAATACCGGCTGGACGGGTGGAAAATATGGTGTTGGACATAGAATGAGCATCAAAGACACACGTGCGTGCATCAATGCTATTTTAGACGGAAGCATCAAGCGCAGCGAATTTGATGTTACAAAAACATTTGGTCTACATGTTCCAAAAACTCTGGGAGATATAAATCCAGAGATTCTTAACCCTCGTAACGCATGGGTGGATAAAGAAGGGTTTGATACAACCAGAGATACGTTAGCCAAGATGTTTATAGAGAACTTTAAAAAATATCAGACCCAAGACAGCGAGTTTGACTACTCTGCTGCAGGACCAAAAATAGAGAGTTAAATCTCTCTATTTGACTTTTTTCTTCGTGGCATGTTTCATATAAAACCATAAAGCTGAGCCAAAAACTACTAAAATTATAGGCGCTATCCATGGCTTATCACCTACAACTTGAGCTACTTTTACTAAAAAATTACCTGAATAGTAACTGCCGAGTCCAAAAATAAGAGCCCAAGCACCGGCACTTAAAACATTTAATATAGCAAATTTCTTAAAATCATACTTTGTCAATCCGATAGCAATCGGTATAAGTGTTTTTATGCCATAGACAAATTTTTGGATTAAAATTATCCACGAACCATTCTTTTTCATCATAATGTGTGCAAGTGCGAGTTTTCTTCTATGTTTGCGCAGACCATCAATCATCATTGTTTTTTGATATCTTGCCATGTAGAAAAGTAAAAAATCTCCAAGAGCATTTGCTATAAATGCTATAAGAATGGAGAGACTTAAATCCATTTTACCCATAAAAGACAAAACACCTGCTCCGATAAGGGCTATGAAACCACCGCCTAAAGAGTAGAGAAAAAGTCCTATATATCCATAAGTCGCTAAGTTGCTAAATGTATCTTCCATTTATCTATGTATCCTAAAGTTTTTTTATTTTTGTTATTTCATCACGAAGGCGAGCGGCTTCTTCAAAGTTTAGTTCGCGAGCTGCATCTTTCATTTTTAAAGAGAGCTCTTTTATCATCGCTTTTCTCTCTGAAGGCGGTATTTTATCCATTTTTTTATGTTTTTGGTAAATACCGCCGTAATCCTCTACTTTAAGATTTTCATCAAGTCTACGAATGGTAGTAGTGGGAGTAATATTATGCTCTATGTTATATTTTTCCTGTACCTCTCTTCTGGCATTAGTGATGTCAATAGCTTTTTGCATAGAGTTTGTGATTTTATTTGCGTATAAAATAACTCTGCCGTTTGAGTTTCTGGCACCTCTTCCTATTGTCTGTATAAGAGCTGTCTCACTTCTTAAAAATCCCTCTTTGTCCGCGTCTAAGATGGCTACAAGGCTCACTTCAGGAAGGTCCAACCCCTCACGCAGTAGATTTATCCCGATTAGAACGTCAAATTCGCCTTGACGAAGAGAACGTATAATCTGGTTTCTTTGTATCGTGTCTATTTCTGAGTGCATATACTCGGCTTTTACTCCCAAATCTGCAAGATATTTTGTAAGCGCTTCTGCCATCTTTTTTGTAAGAACCGTTATCAGAACACGCTCATTTTTGGCAGTTACCTTTTTTATCTCATCATGTATATCTTCAACTTGGTTTGTTGATGGTTTTATCTCCAAAACAGGGTCAAGAAGCCCGGTAGGACGGATAATCTGTTTTGCGATGACGCTTGACATCTCAAGTTCATAAATTGATGGAGTTGCAGAGACAAAAAGGTAGTGGGGAGCCTTGTTTATATACTCATCAGCTTTCAGAGGTCTGTTGTCAAGCGCACTCGGCAGACGAAAACCGTACTCCACCAAAACCTCTTTTCTGGCTCTGTCTCCCGCGTACATGCCGCGGTATTGCGGGAGTGAAACGTGTGATTCATCAACAATTACGAGATACTCTTTATGGTGCAGAGCAAAGTAATCAAGCAGAGTGTAGGGTGCTTCCCCCGGTTTTTTGTTTGTGAGAAGTCTTGAGTAGTTCTCAACCCCTTTACACATTCCCGTAGTCTGAAGCATCTCAAGGTCGAACTCTACCCTCTGTTTCAGACGCTGATACTCAACAAGTTTGCCCTCTTTTTGAAAGTATGCAAGCCTCTCATCAAGCTCCTCTTCTATGCGTTTTATTGCCACAGACATCTTCTCTTGGCTTACGCTAAACTGCGAGGTTGCGTATATAGTAAAGTGTTTATGCTCTTCAAGCTTTTTGTTATCTATTACATCAAAGGTGTAGATAGCCTCTATCTCGTCGCCGAAAAACTCTATGCGGATGGCTTCTTGCTCAAAGTAGGGCGGAAATACGTCTAGAGTCTCGCCGTTTACGCGTATATGCCCACTATCGAAGTAGGTGTCGTTTCGACTGTAACCCATCTCTACAAGACGAAGCAGAAGCTTTTTTTGTGCAATTGTGTCGCCTATGGCAATGGACTGCACCATATTTTCATACTCCTCAGGGTCTCCTAAACCGTAGTTTGCAGATACGGATGCCACGACGATAACGTCATCATAGCTGAGAAGATTTGCAGTTGAGGAGAGGCGAAGACGCTCAAGCTCGTCGTTGATGGCACTGTCTTTTTCTATAAAGAGGTCTTGGCGCGGGATGTACGCCTCTGGCTGATAGTAGTCGTAGTAGGAGACGAAATACTCTACATGGTTGTTTGGAAAAAATTGGCGAAATTCGCTGTAAAGCTGTGCGGCAAGAGTTTTGTTATGAGTCATGATGATGGTCGGCATCTGCACTTTTTCTATAACACTTGCCATAGTGTAGGTTTTACCGCTTCCAGTCACGCCCTCTAAGGCTTGGTAACGGTTCCCTTTTATAATGGAATCACTTATGGTCTTAATGGCTGTAGGCTGGTCGCCAGCAGGCGAATAATCTGAATAAACTTTAAATTTTGACATGTGAAATTATAACTGATTTGACGTTATTATTGGAAAATAGACTAAAGGCTTATTTGGTGTTTGATTAGTTGATAATAGCGTTATGCCACTGCACAAGAGTCAGCCTGTAACCATTTTCTACACGTAGAACTTCATGGCTGTATATCGGGTTGCTTGGAAAAACTATCATATCTCCTGCCTGAGGGTAGAGTTTGATCTGTTTGCCGTTGGCATCAAAGAGATAATTAAAAATCAGTTCTCCCCCGCTAAAGCTATGCGCATCAGAACTGCACTTCTCATGTGAAGTTGCAAAAAGCACGGTTGTAAGTTTGCGCATTGGGGCTACTTGGATAAAACCTACCGTTTTACCATCTGCATCCACCAGCTCATTTGAGTCATCCGCATGTTTAATATAAAACGACCCTTTTGTGTACTCCAGCGCCTGCAGCGCTGTTGACGTTGTGAGTGCAACGCTAAAGAAGCGCTCAATCTCCGCTTGAAATGTTTTAAAATTCTCCTCGTACATTTTTATATGCAGCTTTGAAAGTTTATGAATAACGGTCTTTCTGATGCTCTCGTTAACACTTGGGTCAACGATACTGCCAAGAAGCCTTGTTTTTACTTTAGCTTTCTCGCCCTTCGAGGTATTATAGGCATAGTTAGAGATATCATCACAGGTAGATTTTGAAAAAAAATCTCTGATTATAAGATATGGATAGTCATAATATGGGTTTACCATAAGCCGTGTTTCAAGTTTTAACTCTGCGATGAAGTCGTCGCAAAATATATGGTTGCTAATCTGTTGCATTTAGGTACTTTGTAAACCTATGTTAAAAAAAATCTTACGAGGATTTTTAACTTTATTATTTTTAGAATTGTATCTGAGTTAGAGTAAATTATGATTATAATTATGAATCTTTTGAGATATTTAAAAAATTCTTAAAACTACTATGTAATTAAAAAGTGATAAGAAAGTTAAAAGTTAAATCGGATAAAATTACTCTGATTTAAAAAATTAGAGCGTAATGCGTTCTTACCAAAGGATACAAAATGAAAAAGATTATTTTATTAATCGCATTGACATTAGGTGCTCTTCAAGCAGACAACGTAGTTCACTACGACAAAAAAGAGGCTCAGACCCCCATTACTAAGCCTAACCACCCAAACTCAGATATTTATTAATTTAAATATCTAAAATTTTATTTCTCCTTCTAAAATAGGTCTCTCAGCCTATTTTAGTGACAAACCTCCTTTTTTAAATCCTTTTCTTTATAAAATTAATAGCAAAAATGGTAATAACAAATAAGCATATCATCAAGATTATAACGCTGTTGGTTCCTGATGTTCCGCCTGTAAATGGCAGCCCACTCGTATTTATGCCAAAAAAACCGACTACAAGATTAAGCGGCAAAAAAATTGCCGAAATAATAGTAAGGACAAATATCGAACGGTTTATTTTTTCATTCATTTGAGTGGTGTAAAACTTGTAAATATAGTCTAGTTTCGAGAGTTGAAGCGTAGCAGACCTCATTGTTCTCTCCATGTGTTCATGCAGGTCAATATAGTGATTTAGCGGAAAATTATTACTCTTTTCATAATATTCAATCGCCCTGTCCATAGTCAAAGATGCATGTATTAGTATTCTCTCTATTCGTACAATATTGCGTTTAAGTTTTAGCCATTGGTTCATAAAAGAGTCTGCCGTTTTATTTAGGTAAAGGCTCTCCTCCATATCTTCAAGTAGGTCGCGGTAACCGTCAAAAGCTTTTAAAAGTTCATCAACCATGCCGTCTAAAATCTCATAAGGAGCTTCAAAACGGCTTCCTAAAGCTTTAAATTCCTCTTCGTCTCTCATATATAGATAGCTGTTATCGGGAGTGATAATAAATCCTGTGGAGACTACTTCAAGCTCATCCAGGATCACTGGCAATCTGAGAATCAGCATCTCATAGCCATCGTTTTCATCAAATATAGATGGATGTTTTTCGTTTTGTAAATCCTCTAAGTGAAGATTGTCAACTAGGTCATGAATATTAGTCACTTTTCCTCTTTTATGTTTTTAGTTATATACAGGTTTTTTAAAACTTTAATCATTCCCTCAACTGCATTTTTTGTTGTGGTTTCATGGACTGTATGATACCCGATTGTAGGTATCTGCAGCGTAGTTCCCTGTATCTCGCCTTTGGTTGCATGAATCAATCTTCCAAGTTCTGTAGTTCCAAGAGAGCTTATCGTGCCGTTTCTTGCCATTTTAGCTTTTAAATAGTTGTCTTTAAAATCATAGCGTATCTTGTTTTTAATCGCTATTTGTTTTATCTTATTTTTTAAAGGCGACCTGAACACTGCGTTGGAATCTCTGTTTCTCATAACTATGTCTATATTTTTAATCTCATCCAGAGTAGGGTAGGGGCTGGTGTCAAGAACGAGAAGCTCGTCTGTTTTTATGTCAAAACGTCTAAACCACTCTAGCAAAAATCTCCAGCTTCTTCCAGCCTCCTCAGAAGCGGTAAAAAAAGCTGTTCCCTGATAGCCGATGGCGTACATGTAGATGATGATGGCTACGCTTATGACGTTGTCGAGTTGTGCCGAAATGAGGTCGTCTTTTATCTCAAGTTTATCGGTGAAAGCTATGGGTGTTCCGGGAAACAGGTGGTCAAACCCCGCTACTTTAAAGATAATGTTTTTTCTTCTTTGGCATAAAAAAGCATCTTTAATCGAGCCAAGTCCCAAGTAGGTTCCAGACCATGGCTCATACGCCTGAACTTTTTCATCGACAAATCTTGCGGTAAAGTTGTGAAGCAGCTGCTCTGAACTTGAATCACCCGTCAAGTCCGCCTTGTTTTTTGCAATAAACGCAGCATACTGAAACTCGTTATGTCCCGTACAGATAAGACCGTGTCTGTCGGCATGTGCAGAGATATATCCACTTTCTGGGTCATCCCCTTTTGCTATAAGCACACCGTCATAATACTCAACCTTTACGCCCAGCTCTTCAAGCTCTCTTTTTATAAACATAAAAAAGGGGTGTTCTTCCCCGACGACACTCGGTATTCGGATAAGTTGTTTCAATATATCGTAAAATAGTTCCATGATTACTCTATTATATCCTCGTTGTTGAGTTCAAAAAATTCGCTTAACTCAATTGAATTTTCATTAAAATACTCGATTTTATTTTCCGCTATCTCAAGATTCCTAAGTTTTGCTATGTGAAAAATAGCATCTCCCTCTTGCACAAGAGGTATCTCTGATTTGCCTATGATTACCCCGTCATACGGTGCTCTTAGCTCAAAACTGTTATCTCCGAGGGGCTCATCTATAAAAGCGATAATCTCATCTATGCGCACAGTGTCGCCAAGAGCTTTTATGGTTCTTAGCATGCCGCTCTCGCTTGAGCGTATCCACTGGCTGTTTCTTGTAACTATGGGAGTTTTTCTATCTCTTTTTTTTGCGACTTTTGGCAGCATTCCGTTTTCTCTAAGCACATTAATTATCCCATGTACGCCGATTCTGATTGAGGTTTCATCAAATCTTAGCGCCTCGCCCGCTTCATAAAGAAGTATTGGGATGCCCTCTTCTTGTGCAACTGCCCTTAGTGAACCGTCTCGAAGTTCGGAGTGAAGAACAACGGGAGCTCCAAATGCTTTTGCCAAAGAAAAAGCGTACTCGTTGTCTATGTTTGTTCTAACTTGGGGAAGATTAGATTTGTGGATTGAAGCGGTGTGAAGGTCTATTCCAAGGTCGCACTTTCTTACGACTTCATCAAAAAATATTTTTGCAACCCTGCTCGCCAGAGAGCCTTTTGGAGTTCCTGGAAAGCTTCTGTTTAAATCTCTTCTATCGGGCAGATATCTTGAGAGCGTCATAATTCCATAAACATTAACAATGGGAACCAGCAAAATAGTTCCTTTTATCTTCTTTAAAATGCTCAGTTTTCTAAGTCGTCTTATTATCTCTATGCCGTTTAACTCATCTCCATGGATGGCTGCACTGATAAAGACCACAGGACCCTCTTTTTTGCCTCTGATAACATGTATGGGGAGCTGAGTCGGTGTGTTGTAAAGTTTT
>NZ_JAVVFL010000100.1:0-8228 GCF_032250635.1 Sulfurimonas sp. | reverse complement strand
TATTTTATCAAATTAACCGATTAAAAGTTTGTCTACTTTATGGGGGTCATTCCATGATGAATATATTTATGAAAGCAGTGCTGAATGGAATGTACTATTTGAGTGAAATTCATGATGGGATTGGTTCTCTTCGTTTCTACTTTTTAAACCGTTTTGTCAATTTTTCGCAATGAGGATAAGTGAAGCCCTCTAAAAAAGAGCATTACCCCTTTATCCCATCCGCTCTTGGAGCCATTAAAAACCCAAAAAAGACTTTTGCGTAAAGCATAAAAGGTACACTCCAGAGGATTGCCGAGTAAAGATAGAGTTCGCTTGAATACTCTGGATAGAAGGCTATCGCGCTACGCATAAGCGAGGCGATAACTATAAAAGCTACCATAAGATGCGTGTAGATGTTTGAAGTCAGATGGCGTCCTGTGTGAATCCAGCCGATGATTAGCATGACCATAAGATAAGCAAGACCGTAACCACCGCTTGTCACTAAGTGCCTGAAATGACCGATATTTTCTAACTCATTTGCAAGGATGCTATAGCCAATCATGGCGTATCCGAGTCCCAGAAGCACATATATAAACGATAGATAGATAACGTAGGGTTGATTGAGTATAAACTTATCTTTGAGTTTATAATCAGACGTTATAGCAAGAATCGCTGCACCAGCTGAGAGTCCAAGCCAGCCGAGTGCTGAGTTTTGTGGGTATAAAAACTCCACTACGCTAAATAGTCCGATTGCAAATAGCGCCAAGTTGGTAAGAGGCGGGCGTGATATGTAAACATCATCTATCCCTTTGTCTTCCATAAGCTCATTTACCGCTTCCATGTTGACGCGTCTAAGTGCTAGAAGTATCAGGATGACATGCGCACCGAGCGCAATTTTGAGGATTTCCATAGCGTCGGTTGAAGCAAGTCCCGCCATGGAAGCAAAAAACCACATCTCAAGTCCAAAGAGCAGTACCAGCACATAGCCTAAAGAGGCGTGTCTTTGGAGTTTGTCAAGCACTGCATCTTTTGCAAACCAGATAAGGTAGCCAAGCATCGCAAGGTTAAAAAATGCAGCGACATAAACTCCCGTGACATCTATAAACCAAAAACTAACTCTTCCTAAAATCCATAAAATGACGACGTTTCTTAGTTTTTTACCCACAAGCGGCACAAATCCGGGGAAGAGTTCGGGAAGTCCGGTCGATAAAAATGCCAAAATCCCCGCCGTAAGTATTCCAAAAAGCATCTCGTAGACGTGCCAAACAAGGATGTTGTCCATAAATGGGATGTTAAGCATGCCGCTCCAAACAAATCCCCATAGCAGCATGGAGATAATTAGGTAGGGAGCGAGAAGCAAAAAGATAGGTCTAAATCCATATGCCAAATAGGGAGGAACACCTTTCTCATCGGGATAGTAGAGGTAGTGGTTTGTTGCATGTAAAACTTGCGGTTTCTCTTCTTCGTGTTTCATTATTTTAGTTCCAGTTCAAACGTACTTACAATCTCTTCATCTTGAAGTACCTCGGCACTCTTGCCATAAACATATCTGTCATCTCTTTGGTTTTGGATAAGGTCAAACCTGAACTTTTTGACTATATGCCCCGGATCGGCTTTTAGAAGCAGCATCTCATCGCTCAGGCGAATCGCCTCCATAAGGTCATGCGTGATAAAGAGTATGCTTATCTCTTTTTTGCTTATCATCTCTATCAAGATGCTCTGAAGCTCTTTTTTAAGCCCTATATCAAGGGCAGAAAATGGTTCATCCAAAAAGAGCAGGGAGGGTTTGAGAACAAGCGCTCTTGCAAAACTTACTCTCTGCTTCATTCCGCCGCTTAAATCTTTTGGAAATTTTTCAAAATCATCCTCTTCAAGCCCGAAACGAAGAGCTATCTCTTGTGATTTTTTGATTGCGCTCTCTCTCTTTTCGCCCTTTGCCAAGAGTCCCAGAGAGATGTTGTCTATAACGTTTTTCCATGGTAAGAGTCTTGCCTCCTGAAAAGCAAATGCGCTACTCTGGAAGGTGTTTGTAACGCTTCCTTCCTGAACATCAAGCAGGTCGGCGCAAAGATGCAGAAGCGTTGTTTTGCCGCCGCCGCTCGGACCTACTATGGAGAGAACTTCTCCTTTGTTTAGTGTAAAGTTTATATTTTTTAAAATCTCTGTAAAACCGAAGTGATGGTTTAGTTTTTTAACCTCTAATCTCTCCATAACTCGACCTCTCTCTTAATTGGCTCTAGTATTATGTACTCAATAAACATGAGCGAAGCTATCATGATGACGACGATGGAGAGCGCCGTCGGAGTATCTAGCTGACTTCTTGCAACAGCCAAAGATGCACCGATACCGTTGCTTGTCGCCAAAAGTTCCGCCATTATTACTATCTTCCATGCCATGCCAAGACCGCTGACCCATGCGGGAAAAACATAGGAGAAGATATGCGGGAAATAGACATCAAAAAAGCGCATGTGCCATGGAAAGTTAAAACTCTCCGCCATCTCTTTTAGTTCGCCATCAAGCGTGCGTGTTCCTTGAAGCGCTCCGACAAAGATGATAGGAAAAGAGGCGACAATAACCGTAAATATAACAGTTTCATCCCCCATGCCGAACCAAATCATCGCCAAAACTATCCAAGCAATCGGCGGCATACCCACTAAAATGGTAACAATAGGGCGGCTCATCATGGAAGCTGTTGCAAAAAATCCAGCCAAAAGCCCAAGAGCAGTTCCCAAAATAAGCGAGATGCCAAAACCCATAGAAGCGCGGTAAAGCGTCGTCTCTATCTCTGCTATAACTGCATCGTCATGAAGCATCAAGTTAAGCGTTTTGAAGGTCTCAAGCGGAGAGGGAAGAACCAAATCGCCGTAAACCTGATTGCCGACATCCCAAAGCGCGATAAAAAGAAGTATGGAAGCGACTGCTCCCCATCCGCTCCAGAGATATGCCGGAAAATCTTTGAGAATTTTTAGGGCAAATTTCATATATTAAAGTCCGTAGTAAAAGCTATCATCGGGGAGTCTGCCGCCGATGCTTTTAGGATCTTCATCTTTTAAGATGTTGAAGAAAAATTCCAAATCTTTTTTTGCTTCTACTGCACTTACATTTTTAAATCTTATTTGCGAGATTGAATCGCTCACGCCCTCTTCACTTAACATCTCAATATTTTTTGCAACAAGTTTGCCCGCCTCTTTAGGGTTTGTTTTATACCACTCTAAAGATTTTGCGTACTCTTCTTGAAATCTTTTTATGAGATGTTCATCTTTAACATGCCCCATAACTGCAATACCCGCTTCGGGAAGATCTCCGTTTGTGCCAAAAACATTGCCCCACTCCTCTTGCAAATCGACACTTCTATAAAGCTCTGGAGCAACCATACTGATTGGGAACGATTTTGTTTTTCTAAGTGCCATGGAGATTGCAGGTTCTGCTAGAAGCGAGTGGTCTATTCTTCTCATGATAAGCATCTGCATCGCATCTATGGGACTTGCCACGTAGACGAGTTCAAAATCTTCTTGCGGGTCTAAGCCCTCTCTTTTGAGTAGCTGTTTAAAGACGATATCGGGCATATCTGCGCGAAAGGGAACCGCTATCTTTTTGCCTTTAAAGTCTTTAAGGGTTTTTAGTGAATCATCGCGGCTTATCATCCCCAAAATGCCCCAAACAGAGACATTAAGAAGTTTTATATCTACGCCTTTGTTGTTCAAAATAGCCGCAGTGTTTGTCGGAATAGCCACAAAATCAACATTGCCTCTAATCGTCATGGCTCGAAGTTCATCTGGGTTTTTCCAGAGTTTAAACTCTATTTTATCCGCAACGTCGCTTAGAGCATTTGTCTCAATCATATGTAAAATTGGGTGTGAAACGGAAGCAAATGGACCCGAAACCACAATCTTGTCTACTTTTTCGGCAGATACAAGGGAGTTTGTGCCCAAAAGCAGTAGTGAAAAAATTGTATAGATAAAACTTTTCATATTAAATATCCTTATAAAATTAATCTTGTATATTACTAACTATTATATTAATTATCATTGACTATAATCAATTTTAAAATAGATATCCTAGCCTAACAATAAATCTCTCTTTCTCAAGCGGTTGGTACTCTTTTAGGTCATAGTGTGCCAAAAATGAGACGCCCACACCCATGTGAATCTTCGGTTTGCCAAAAGGCAAAAACTCCACTTGAGGCGTCACATAAGCTGCCGTTCCGCTAAAAGCTTTAAACGGAAGTATTGCGCGAAGCTGCGCGTTTGTGTCATCTCCCATATTCGTTTTTGTATTATACTTAATGTTATACTCAATACCAATATTTAGTTTGTTTGTGACTGCTTTTGTCGTTGAGAGGTTCAGAGCAATCTCATCGCCGAAATCGTAGTTGTTGTGCGCTTTTGGTCTGTGCGTGTACATAGCGTGTGCATCCGCTTCCCAGCTCTCGCTTATCATCTTTGTCGCTCCAAGTCCGAGCATATACTCAAACTCTCCCGTTCCCATCTGTGTCGGCATTGGAGTGTTTGCGCCGTTTGCAACTGCCGGAGCAGTCTTAAATGAGCCATTTGTTGCACCTGTCGGGAGTTTTACGGCTGCGTCAAGAGAGAGCTGATAGTTCGCATCACTCATAGAGATTAAAACATGTCTTGCTGCCAAAACAACGTCACCCAAGCCTTTGTTATCTATGGCGACATCGTTTAAGCCGAGTCTTGCCGTTGCCTCAATGTTTTTATAAGGAACAATAGCGCTTATGGTCGTTTTGTTTGAGAGACCGTAGCTTAAAGCAACCATGGTAATGTTAGCCGTTGCGTCAAGATTCTCTTTGTTTTGTACCTCGCTTGAGCCCTCAAACATACTGTTTCTCTCAAAATTAATGTGCGTAATCCCCATCTTTAGCTTGCCTTCGGGCAGAACCAAAGCACCGCCTTTAGAGTTAATCGCAGGCATAACATCCGCACTTAAAAGCATAGGAGCTATTAAAAGCGATTTTATAAATAGATTTTTCATTGTTTGTTTCCTTTTTATATAATGATATTCATTCTCAACTAGAACTTTACAACAATATTTCTTAATTAAATATAAATATTGATAACTATTATCAAGTTAATTATTTTAAGAAGATTTTGATAAAATTTTGCCCATGAATAAAGAACAATATATAAAAGCGGTAGAGCTTCTTAATCTCTACTCATACCACTACTACGTCCTTGATGACCCCATGACAACAGATGAGGTTTACGACAAGCTTTACCATGAGGTTTTGGAGTACGAAGAGCATCACAAAGAGGATATTTTACCATCCTCACCAACGCAAAGGGTGGGTGATATAGTCTCGGAGGGATTTTCAAAAGCTCCTCATCTTAGCCGCATGTGGAGTTTAGAGGATGTTTTTGACTCTGAGGGTTTGCAAAAGTGGCTTATAAAAACTTACAAACTAGATAAAAACATAACATTTTACTGCGAACCGAAGTATGACGGAGCAAGCCTAAACCTTATATACGAAGACGGCAAGTTGTCTCAAGGCATCACGCGCGGGGATGGAAGTGTGGGCGAACTGATAACGCAAAACGTAAAAACTATCCGCTCCATTCCTTTGACTATAGAGCATAAAGAGCGCATCGAGATTCGCGGCGAGGTCGTACTTTACAAAGATGAGTTTGAACGCATCAACCATGAGAGAGCCGCAAAGGGCGAGGCAGTTTTTGCAAACCCGAGAAATGCCGCGGCAGGAAGTTTGCGACAGCTTGATTCAAGTATAACTGCTTCAAGAAATTTGGTCTTTTTGCCTTACGGTGTCGGAGAAAATACTCTGGAGCATAAACTTCTTAGCGAAAAGATGGAGTATATCTACTCTCTTGGCTTTAAAAAACCGCCGCTTCGGGTTACATGTAAAGATTTTGACGAGATAGAAGCGGTATATGAAGAGATGAACAGAAATCGTGAGGGCTACGCGATGATGCTTGATGGAATGGTTATAAAAGTAAACGAGATAGCCGCTCAGATAGATATGGGTTATACTGTTAAAAACCCGCGTTTCTCAGTTGCTTACAAGTTTCCTGCCGTTGAGAAGATTACTATTTTAAAAGAGATAATCCTCCAAGTCGGACGCACGGGCGCGGTTACTCCTGTTGCCATCGTCGAGCCGACAAATATTGATGGCGTTATAGTCGAGCGGGCAACACTGCATAATTTTGACGAGATAGACAGAAAAGATATCCGCATCAATGACAAGGTTATCATCCTTAGAAGCGGCGACGTTATACCAAAAATCATAAAGGTTTTAACGCATGAGAGAGACGGAAGCGAAATTAAATATGAGCGACCGACGACTTGCCCAGTTTGCGGCAGCGAGCTTTTGGACGAGGGTGTTCTTTTAAAGTGTCAAAACCTTACATGTGAAGCCAGAGTTATAAACTCCATTATCTATTTTGCCTCAAAACCGTGTCTAAATATTGATGGTTTGGGCAACAAAATAGTAGAGGCTCTCTTTGAGTCAGGTTTGGTGAAGAGCGTAATCGATCTGTTTGATTTGACTTTGGAGAAGCTCTTAACTTTAGAGGGTTTCAAGGAGAAAAAGACGCAAAATCTGCTTGATTCGCTTGAGGCTGCAAAAGGGTGTGAGTACTGGAGGTTTGTAAACTCTTTGGGCATTGAACATATCGGAGAGGTGGCGTCTAAGACTCTAAGCGCGCGTTTTGGGAGCTCTTTCATAGATGCTTCAAAGGATGAACTGGTCGCGCTTGATGGCTTTGGCGAGGAGATGGCAGAGTCCGTTTTGGAGTTTGTCAGAGTAAACAGAGAGACTATCTTGAAACTCCAAGAGATTCTGCGACCGCTTGAACCAAAGCAGAGAGAAGAGGCAAAAGAGAACCCGTTTAAAGGCAAAAGTGTTGTTTTGACTGGAAGCATGAGTGAGTCAAGAGATGCCATAAAAGAGATGCTGGAAGCTCTGGGTGCAAAGGTGGTGAGTTCGGTCTCCAAAAAGACTGACTTTGTTATCTACGGCGAAGATGCGGGAAGCAAATATGACAAAGCCGTGGACTTGGGCGTTGCTGTCCTTAGCGAGCAAGAGATGAGGGGAAAAATTGAGCAGGCTTGATAACTATCTGGTAGAAAACGGTCTGTGCGAGAGCAGAAATAAAGCGCAGACACTTATAAAAGAGGGGTTTGTGAGCGTAAACGGCGAGCAGATTATAAAGACATCGCATAAACTAAAAGAGAGCGACAAAGTGAGCGTAAAAGAGCATAAAGAGTATGTCTCCCGCGCGGCTTTTAAATTGAGCGCTTTTTTGGAGGAGCTCTCTCTTGATGTAAAAGGGATGAGCGCACTTGACATCGGCTCTTCTACTGGCGGATTTACGCAGGTATTGCTAGAGGGCGGAGCTGCCGAAGTTACGGCGGTCGATGTCGGTCGAGAGCAGCTACATGTAAGCCTGAAAAACGATGAGAGAGTCCATTCATACGAGGGTTGCGACATAAGAGAGTTTGAGAGCGACAAAGAGTTTGACATAGTTGTAAGCGATGTCGCTTTTATCTCTCTGCTTTACATCTTGGATGCCGTCGATAGATTTGCAAAAGACAAAATTATCCTCCTTTTTAAACCGCAGTTTGAAGTCGGACGCGAGGCAAAGAGAGACAGAAACGGCGTTGTTACGGATGAAAAAGTTATACTCGGTGCCATGATAAAGTTTGAGGATGCTTGTGCTTTGTTGGGGTGGAAGCTTGTTTTAAAATCGCCTTCAAAACTCACTGGCAAAGAGGGCAATCTGGAGTACTGCTACTTTTTTGAGAAATAGATTTTAGATAAAATATAACAAATTGCAATACTTTTTGAGTTGGCTTGTCCCAAAAGCTATAATGTTTGAAATGATTATAAAAGGCAAAACTGATGAAACCGCACGAATCTATCAAACTTTTTGAAGAGAAAAAAGTAAGAACTCTCTGGGATGAAGAGCAAGAGAAATGGTACATCTCTGTCGTTGATGTTGTAGAGATTTTGACGGATAGTCAAGATTTTCAAAGAGCAAGAAAATATTGGAATAAGCTAAAACAACGGTTAAAAGTCGAAGGAAATGAAACGGTGACAAATTGTCACCAGTTGAAGATGAAAGCGGTCGATGGAAAAATGAGGCTTACGGACGTAGCCGATACCGAGCAGCTTTTTAGGCTTATCCAGTCTATCCCCTCACCAAAAGCGGAGCCTTTTAAACTTTGGCTGGCAAGGGTGGCGAGTGAGCGTGTTGATGAGATGAGCGATCCTGAAC
>NZ_JAVVFL010000099.1:0-8294 GCF_032250635.1 Sulfurimonas sp. | reverse complement strand
TATAGAAAACATCACTTCGTCGCACCGTTCACAACCGCATAATCCAGATATAGCCAATACTTTTTTCAAGATGGGTCTTATAGAGTCATGGGGCAGGGGCGTAGAAAAAGTTATTAAGGCTTCAAAGGTATATAACGGTACAACACCGACTTTTACATGGGATAATGGCTTAAATGTGGAGTTTAAGAGTAGATATCCAAAGCAAAAAGATGAAAAGTTGGGTAAAAAGGTCGGAGAAAGTTCACCAAAAACTGAAGAAAAAATAATGGATATAATTAGTCAAGATAACACTATCACAACCGGGAAAATGGCTGAAGCTTTAAATATATCCAAAAGAGCGATATTAAAACAGATATCAAAACTCAAAGAGCAAGGTTTACTTCAAAGAGTGGGCGGGGCAAAGGGCGGACATTGGCTAATCAAATGAAAATAACAAAAATAGAAACAGAGATAAAACAGATAGAGCTAAAAACTCCGTTTAAAACCGCGCTTCGCACAGCAACTCACGTAGAGTTTGTAAGAGTACATGTAGAAGATGAAAACGGAAATCTAGGCATCGGTGAAGCGCCCGCTACAAAGGCTATTACGGGTGAAGATATAGAGATAATTTTAAGCTCAATTGAGAGCGTAAAAGAGCAGTTTTTAAATCTTACATGTAGAAATTCTTTGTCGCTTCTGCATACTGGATGCGTTATTGGCTCAAGCGCAAAAGCAGCGCTTGATATAGCCTTTGTCTCTTTGGATGCAAAACAAAAAAACCGTAGTTTGGCGGAGTATTTTTGTATAGAGGATTTTACTCCTATAAAAACGGATATTACTATCAGTTTAAATGAGGCTGATGTTATGTTAAGCGATGCCAAAAAAGCATATGTTGAGAAAAAAGAGATACTAAAAGTAAAAGTCGGCAGCGATATTTTGCATGCGGTTGATGTTATAAGAAAAATCGCAAACGAGCTGCCGCATGCGGAGATTTTGGTTGATGCAAATCAGGCTTGGAGTTTTGAAGATTCGCAGTTTTTTATAAACAATATGCTGGGTGTAAAGATAGAGCTTATAGAGCAGCCTGTCATTGCGTCTGACTTGGATAGTTTAAAAATGCTTAGTGAGCTTTCACACATTCCCATCTTGGCAGATGAGGCAGTTTTCAGTCTTGAAGATGTCAAAAAGGTCATGGAGTCTAAGAGTGCAGATATGATAAATATAAAGCTTATGAAGTGCGGCGGGGTTACAAAGGCGATAGAGATTTTAGAGTATGCAAGAGAGAAAAAAGTAACATGTATGCTCGGTTCTATGCTTGAGGGTCCATACTCCATAAACATGGCGCTATATCTTGCCTTTGCCTATAGAGATGTGATAAAGTATGTAGATTTAGACAGCCCGCTGCTCTACAAAGAGCCTTCAAGCGAGCTGGATTTTGAGTTTAACGGGTGCGAGATCTCACTTAAAAAGTGAAGCTCTCCTTTTTAAAGATTTTAAACTCTGTTGCTGTTTTTTCATCTTTTAATCCAAGAGCCTCAATAGCTTTGGGATTTACCAAAAACCAGCCCAGAACCACATCGACTCTGTCACCTTTTTGAAGTTTAAACTCTCTTTTTACGGCTCTTTTTTCATTTGCCTGAATCATGGTGTCTTTTAGGGTTGTGTCGGCTACCCAAGGCATTGAGGGTTTGCCCTCTTTTCCTAGGACTCTGACAAATACCTCTTTCTCAAGCTCTGTAGTTTTTCCATCTCTTGTCACACTCATCTTCAAAACAGCCATGCGGGCAGGATGAAGTAGAAGGGCGTGAGAGCTTTGGTTGTCTACGTTTACAATAAAGTGGTCAATGTTTCTTAAAATCGATATATTTACATATTTACTTAGCATTTCAGAGTGGAAGTGGGCGCCCGCAAAACCGTGAAAAGAGTGTGTTTTTGTCTCTATGATGGAGGAGAAACTCCCCTCAACTTGAGGCATGTGGCAGCCTACACAGTTTGCGCTGTTTATCTCGCTGTTTACGTTGCTTGAGCAGAGGTTTAGACCTGTTTTGTTGACATTGTGGGAGTGGCATCCTATGCAGACATTGCCGTTTTTAAAGTTCTTGTTCTCGTCAGTTATGATTTTGTGGTAGGGAGAGTCAAGAGAGCTTCTGTTGGAACCGTAATAGCTGTTTTTATCTTTTGAGATAATGTTCGTGTTGCTCTGTTTATGCTCCTCGATTTTCTCTATGCGGTGGCAGTATGCACAGCTTATAGCCTCTTGATGCGTTGGGTTTTGCGCGTCAAACATTGCCTTTTCGCCCGCTTTTGTCATCTTATCTAGATTATCCGCCGCAGGTGTGTGACATTTGCCGCAGCTGTACTGCTCTGCCTTGGTCATTGCTACTTGTTTGTTCCAGACAGCGTTGTGGATAGGGTCTTTTTGCGGTGTTGCATTTGCGTGCATAGAGCCGTAAAATTCATCATATATTTGGGCGTGGCACTTTTGACAATCTTTGCTTGGCGCAAATTCATGTGCGGCATCGTTCGCCCCTAAAAATAGAGTTGTAAGAAGAAGTATATAGAGCATTTTCATCAGTATTTCCTTATGTAAGTTCGGCTTAAATTATAACACTATTTGTTTGAAGATTTTGCAATATATCTAAGCCATATAAATCCAAAAAGACCGGCAAACAGAGAGGCTGCCAAAATTCCTATTTTTGCTTGAAAGATGAAGGCACTGTTTCCTGCAAAAGCAAGGTCAGCTACGAAAATAGACATAGTAAAACCGATGCCTCCCAAAAAGGAGACGCCAAATATCTGGTTCATAGTCGTGTTTTGCGGAAGCGATGCTATTTTGAGCTTTATTGCAAGCCATGAGAGACCGGCAATGCCAATCACTTTTCCTGCCACAAGACCAAGAATGATGCCAAGAGATATGGGCTGCATTATACTTTCGTTGATAGATGAGAAGTCTATGGATATGCCCGCGTTTGCTAAAGCAAAGAGCGGGATGACTATCAAACTCACGGGCAGATGAAGACCGTGCTCAAGCCTAGCTGAAGGAGTTCCTACCGCATCAATAGTGTCTTTTATGTTTTGAAGGATGGCTTTTTGCTTCTCATGCATCATATGGTCAGTCGCAACGGGGTATTTGTCGTACTCACTAAGCAGTTTGCCTGTATGCTCACTAAAGGAGATAGGGGCATATTTAGGCTTTGCCGGAATTACCATAGCTGCTATAACTCCCGCAATCGTTGCATGCACACCCGATTCGAGCATAAAGTACCACATAAGAAGACCGAGTATAAAGTATGGCAGAACCGCATGTATGCCGAAGCGATTGAGAGCGATCATAACGAAAAAAGCTCCAAGTGAGAGGGCAAGCCAGAACATATGTATCTCATTTGTGTAAAAAAGAGCTATAACGACGACTGCTCCGAGGTCATCTACGATTGCCAAAGCAACCAAAAAGGTAACTAGAGAGGTAGGCACTCTTTTGCCAAGAAGTACAAGTGCGCTGATGGCAAAAGCGATATCGGTTGCCATAGGTATTCCCCAACCTTTTGCGCCTTCGCCGCCTCCGTTGATGCTTAAGTATATGAGCGCAGGCACAACCATTCCGCCAATTGCCGCAACTATAGGGAGAGTTGCAACTTTTAGGTCGGACAACTCGCCTACCGTGATCTCTCTTTTTATCTCCAACCCGATGATAAAGAAAAAGATAGCCATAAGCCCGTCGTTGATCCAGTGATGGATAGAGTGGGAGAGTTTCCATGAGCCCACTTCGAGGTTAATGTAAGTATGAAAGAAGTGCTCGTAACTACTTGCTATTGGGGAGTTTGCTAGTACTAATGCCACTACCGTCATTACCATAAGTATGAGACCGGTCGTGGTTTGTGCGTGTATAAACTCCTCAAAAGGGGTAGCTATTTTTTTAAATACTCTCTCCCACGGCGCATATAGTTTTTTCATAGAAATCCTTTGCTTTGTCGGCGCATTATAACAAATGAGTGTAACCAATGCTATAATCTGCTTTATGAATTTAAAAGAGTTAGAAAATAGAGCAATACTGCTTTTTGGCAAAAGCCGTGCTTTTAGCATGGACGAGTTTGAGTCACAACTGAAGTTTCACAAGATAGAGATAACCTCTGAATTTAATGAAGATGTGGCGTTGGTTGTTGATGCAAAGATGATGACTCCTTATGAGCAAAATATTAGTGAGGCGCTTTACAACAAGCACTCCCAAAGTGTGGAGTTTGTCTCCATTGATGCTCTTGAGCGGGAGCTTGCAAAGTATATAGATGCGAACACTCTTTTGATGAGTCTTAAACTCAGCCGCAACAAAGAGAGGCTTAAGAGTTTTTTGCAAAACTCTATGATAGACGATGCACTCTTTTTTAAGCTTCTAAAGATGTACTCATGGGGCGGCGAGGACTTTTTTGAAAACGACGATAACCGTGATGTGAGTGCTGCGATAATCTTACGCTTCTACCAAAACATAGAGCGAAATCATAATGTTCAGTATGCAACGACTGGTTTTATGCATCTTGTTTCGCAGACAAAAAACATGGAGTTGCTGTATGCCATTTTATCGCTTGAGCCGATACGATTAAATCCCAACATTCAAGTCGCAATCGCTAGAAATGTCCACTGCGATGATGAGATGCAGGAGCTTCTTTTTAAAACCAATGACCTTAATGTTTTAGAGGCTCTCTCACAAAACAGAAATTTAAAACCTGCACTCATTGAAGAGTTTTTAAAAGATGAAAAATTGGGAAGAAACGTAGCAAAAAATATAAAATTGACAGATGAGCTTTTTGAACTTTTTAAAACAAACAGGATAGGGTTGGCGCTCAATGAGAGCTTGACTTTAGAGATGCAAAAAGAGCTGCTAAGTTATGGCGATGAAGAGATTTCCTACGCTTTGGCACTCAACAACGGGATTGATGGAGAGATTTTACATCTGCTTTTAGAGAGCAAAAACGAAGAGATAAAGTCAGCTCTGTATGAAAATAAAAAAACACCCACGTCAATACTTGAAGAGGCGTACAGAAACAATCAATATTGCCAAGAGATAGCAAAAAATGAGAACACTCCGGTAGAGATTTTATACCAACTGCAGTTAGACTCAAGATATGCCCGCTCCGTTATGGAAAACCCGGCGTTTGGCAGATATATACAACAAGAAAATATAGGATGGGAAGTATGAGAGCAACAGATTTGAGTGCGGCAATAGAGGCTTTGGTAGAGCAGAGAGTTCCGACTTTTTTATGGGGAGCACCTGGAATCGGGAAATCTTCCATAGTAAAGCAGATAGCAAAAAGCAAGGATATCGGTTTTATAGATTTAAGACTCGCACTTATGGACCCTACCGACCTTAAAGGAATCCCTTTTTATGATAAAGAGTCGCACACCGCGCTTTGGGCGCCTCCCGCTTTTTTGCCTCGCGATGGCAGAGGGATTTTGTTTTTGGATGAGCTTAACTCCGCAGCTCCAAGCGTTCAAGCATCAGCTTATCAACTTATACTAGATAGAAGGGTCGGCGAATACGAGCTGCCTGAGGGCTGGGCTATTGTCGCCGCAGGAAATCGTGAGGGAGATAGAGGTGTTACTTACCGCATGCCAAGCCCTTTGGCAAACAGATTTGTTCACTTTGAGATGGATGTACATGTAGAGGATTGGAGGCTTTGGGCGTATAAAAACGCTCTTGATGAGAAGGTTATATCTTACATCTCATATAAAAATGAACATCTGTTCACGTTTGATGCAAAGAGTGATATAAAAAGCTTTGCAACGCCTAGAAGCTGGGAATATGTAAACAGTATACTGGGGAGCAGCGTATCTGAAAATCTGCTTCTTGAGACTGTAGGCGGAGCAGTCGGTAAGGATGTAGCGGTCTCCTTTTTGGCGTTTTGCAAGGTCATGAACAGACTTCCCGACATAAAAAATATACTCTATAGCGGAAGCGGTGAGTACAGCGATGAGGTAGATGTTCTTTATGCTCTAAGTACCGGGCTTGTAAGTGCATATCTCAAAGAGAGAGATGATGAGAAGTTAGAAAATCTGCTTAGATATACGCTCTTGCTAAAGAGCGAATTTGCCGTTATGACGGTGCAGGATTTGCAAAGAAACGGTGTGAGTATGGAGCACTTAGATGTATTTGGCGAGTGGGTTGAGAAGTTTGCATATCTTTTAGATTAGCTCTTTAAAAGAGAATTAATCAACTTGATTGTACCATAGGAGCGTATTAAAATTTTTTCATTAGGAGTTAATTATGGCTAGAGCAGGAAATTCGATTATTAAAGGTTTAGAGGTTTCAGAGATTATCAAACTTCTAAATAAAGCTTATGCGGATGAGTGGTTGGCTTACTATCAATATTTTATTGAGAGCAAAGTCGTAAAAGGAATCATGAAAGATGCTGCTATCGCCGAGCTTAATCAGCATGCTGCCGATGAGTTAAGGCATGCGACTATGATAGCAGATAGAATTTTGCAGCTTGGAGGAACACCTCTTTTAAATCCAAAAGAGTGGATGAAAAAGACAAACTGCGGCTACGAAGAGCCTAAAAATTTTGATGTAGTTGCAATACTCGAAGATGCTATAAAGGGCGAGCAGTGTGCAATAAATGTTTACTCAAGCATAGTCGATTTGACGAGAGATAAAGATATAGTCACTTACGATATAGTCTCTCAAATACTGGCTGATGAAGTCGAACATGAAGAGGATCTTCAAGCACTTCATGATGACATTACGGAGTTTGTAAGCGACCTTAAAAAAAGTCTAAAAAAATAACCTAAACATCAAAGAGAGAGTACCTCTTTGATGTTACGCACCAAAAGAGAAGCCTCACATGCAAAGTATTCAAACCAAAATCTCTCAAGCAAAATCAAAACTTTTACTTAATCACCCTTTCTTTGGAGCGGTTGCCGCTAAACTTGAGCTCGTACAAAACGACGACATACAGAGCTTTAAAAGCAATGGCATAAAGCTTGAGTATAACAGCGATTTTTTGCAAAAGCTAGAACCTGCGCAAATGGAGTTTGTTTTTGCAAACGGCGCAATGCACGCCTCTCTTGAGCATGAAGCGAGAAAAAACGGCAGAAGCGGTTGGCTCTGGCAGCTCTCAACTGACTACGCGATTAACGATATGCTGGTTCAAAACGGCTTAGAGCGCCCCGATGAGGCGCACTACTCAAAGAGATTTAGCGGCATGTACGCCGAGGAGATTTACGCAGAGCTCAAAGAGGATATTTTGCGTGATGAGCTTGAGTATGAAGCAGATGATATTAATGATATGCAAGATAGTAACAAAGAGCAAAACGAGCAAAATAGCCCTCAAAACGAGGATATTTTAAACGAACAGCTTTTTGAAGAGTTTGCCAAAGCAAAGCTTGAAGATGAGATGAAAAGCGGCGAAGCTCCTCTCTCGATTGGAAGATTTTTTAAAATTTCCGCCGAGGGCAAGATTGATTGGCGCAATGAGTTAAGAGCAGCGCTTGATAGGCACCATAAAGATGACTACACGCTTCTTCCGCCGAGCAAAAAATTTCTCTATGCAGGAATCTATCTTCCCTCATGCATAAGTAAACGATTTCAGCTTGTCGTGGCAGTTGACAGCTCCGGTTCTGTTGATGAAAAACTCCTAAGTGAGTTTTTGAGTGAGCTTAACTTTTTGATGCTAACAATTCCAAATTTTCAGATAGATATGTTTGTGTGTGACGATAAGATTAGAACGCATAAAACCTTTTGGGGCGGCGATATTTTAGAAGTTGAACTCAAAGGGGGAGGCGGAACCGATTTTAGACCCGTATTTGAGTTTGTAGATAGAGAGCTCTTGTATGTAAAACTGCTTCTGTATTTTAGTGATTTAGATGGAATCTTCCCGCATGATGAGCCAAATTACGAGGTAAAGTGGATAGCTCCAAAAGAGCAAAACGTGCCTTTTGGCACTGTTATCACATTGGAATAGTGCATGAAAGATATGGAGTTTGAAATGCAAGAGAACAGTAACTGGCACTCATTAGAAGCAGATGAAGTTCTCAAAAGAGTTGAGAGTTCAAAAGATGGACTAAGCAGCACCGAAGTTGAGGCAAGACTCAAAAAGTACGGACCCAACAAACTTCAAGAGGAGAAGAAAAAAAGTCCCATTATCCGTTTTTTAATGCAGTTTCACAATCTTTTGATTTATGTACTACTCGCAGCTGCCTTTTTTACTGCTATTCTTGGGCATTTTATCGATACTTCCGTCATCTTAGGCGTTGTAATTATAAATTCGATTATCGGCTTTGTTCAAGAGAGCAAGGCTGAGGATGCAATGCAGGCTATAAAAAAGATG
>NZ_JAVVFL010000098.1:0-8315 GCF_032250635.1 Sulfurimonas sp. | reverse complement strand
GGCGAAAATCATCCCAAACAAAGAGGGAAAAAACACAACTCCTTCAGTTGTTGCATTTACAGACAAAGGTGAGGTTTTAGTAGGAGATCCTGCAAAACGTCAAGCTATTACAAACCCAAACAAAACCATCTCTTCTATTAAGAGAATTATGGGTCTTATGATGAGCGAAGAGAACGCTAAAGCGGCTCACGACAAAGTAACGTACAACATTGTAGACAAAGACGGTATGGCAGCAGTTGATGTTGCAGGAAAGATCTACACTCCACAAGAAATTTCGGCTAAGATTCTTAGCAAACTAAAAGAGGATGCAGAAGCTTACCTGGGTTCTACCGTAACAGACGCGGTTATCACGGTTCCTGCATACTTTAACGATTCACAAAGAAAAGCGACTAAAGATGCCGGAACCATCGCTGGACTTAACGTTTTACGTATCATCAACGAGCCGACGGCTTCTGCTCTTGCTTATGGACTAGACAGCAAAAATGATGAGAATGTACTTGTTTACGACTTGGGCGGCGGAACTTTCGACGTTACTGTTTTGGAGATTAGTGAAGGCACTTTTGAAGTTCTCTCAACTGATGGAAACGCATTCTTGGGTGGAGACGACTTTGATAACAAAATCGTTGATTACCTAAGCAGCGAGTTCAAAAACACACACGGGATTGACCTTAAAAACGACAAAATGGCGCTACAACGTCTAAAAGATGCTGCAGAAAACGCTAAAAAAGAGTTATCTAGCTCAACTGAAACAGAGATTAACCTGCCGTTTATCACTATGACGGAAGCTGGACCGCAACACCTTGTTACCAAACTTACTCGTGCGAAATTTGAGAGCATGATAGAGAAGCTTGTTGAAGAGACAATTGATCACATTAAAACAGCTATGAAAGAGTCTGGTTTAGACAACAACGCTATCAAAGAGATTATCATGGTCGGTGGTTCAATCCGTGTTCCACTTGCTCAAAAAATGGTCTCTGAGTACTTCGGCGGCAAAACTCTAAACAAGAGTGTAAACCCTGATGAAGTTGTAGCAGCTGGTGCAGCAATCCAAGGCGGTGTTTTAAGAGGAGACGTTAAAGACGTTCTTCTTCTTGACGTTACTCCGCTTTCACTTGGAATCGAGACTTTGGGCGGAGTTGCTACCAAGATAATCGAAAAAGGTACAACTATTCCGGTTAAAAAATCTCAAATCTTCTCAACTGCAGAGGATAATCAGCCTGCTGTTAGCATCTCGGTTGTTCAAGGTGAGAGAGAGTTTGCAAAAGATAACAAATCACTTGGTCTGTTTGAACTAGGCAATATTGCAGCGGCTCCAAGAGGCGTGCCTCAAATCGAGGTTACATTTGACATTGATGCGAACGGTATTTTAACTGTTAGCTCAACTGACAAAGGTACGGGCAAGTCACAGTCAATCACAATCTCTGGAAGCTCTGGACTAAGTGAAGAAGAGATCAACAAAATGGTTCAAGATGCAGAAGCGCATAAAGCTGAAGATATAAAAAGAAAAGAGTTGGTTGAGCTTAAGAACCAAGCAGATGCGTTAATTGCGCAGACTGAAAAATCTCTAGGCGAAATGGGCGACAAAATCGAAGCTGAGGAGAAAGCTAATATAGAGAGCGCTATAGCTGAGCTTAAAGATACTCTAAAAGATGAAAATTCTACAAAAGAGCAAATCGAAGCAAAAGTAAAAACTCTAACAGAAGCAAGTCATAAAATGGCTGAGCAGATGTACAAAAAAGAGCAAGGCGGTGAAGCCGGTGAAGCAGATGCCAAAAAGAAAAAAGAAGAGGACGACGTAATAGACGCTGAGATAGAATAAAGCATAAACATCTGTAGCACTGAAGACGTAATAGACGCTGAAATAGAGTAATTTTTCTAAAGAGCTTCCGCATCAATTGTGGAAGCTCTCCTCTAAAGCAGCTCTTGAGCTCGCTTTTTCTACACAATTTCTTCCCGAAGCTTTGGCAGAGTAAAGAGCAATATCTGCTCTATTTACAACATTGTGAATATCATCATCTGCTTGTACGCAAGAGACTCCGAAACTTGCCGTAACATTTGCGACATCTTCTATCTCTAGCTTCTCTATAGAGCTTCTTAGTTTTTCAGCCAGCATTACAGCATCATCAATATTTACAGCAGGAAGAAGAATAACAAATTCTTCACCTCCCCATCTGCATACTATATCTATATTTCTTAACTTCTCGACTAAAAGCTGAGAAATCTTAACTATTACACTGTCTCCCACATTATGACCGTGTGTGTCGTTTATATTTTTAAAATTGTCTATATCAACCATTACTAGAGACATCTCATTTTCTCTCTCCACCATTGTACGGTGCGATGATTGAAACAGCTTTAAAAACTTATGTCTATTGTATAGATTTGTAAGCTGGTCTCTAGATGCCATCTCTTTGTATTTTATATTTTTATTCACAAGGTCGGTATTAATATCATCGAGCTCTTTTTGATACTCTTTTGTTAAAAGTGCCCATCTGGAGTAGGTTGTGGCAATCAACTCTTTTTGAGATATGACTCCGGACATTTTTCCCTCATCATCAACAACAACTACTCTTTTATAATGTTTCTTTTTTAGAAACTCCAAAGCCTCTTTAACCGAGCAATCTTTTCCTATGGTGTCTACAGGCGAGGACATATAAGTGATGATGGGTTTACTTAAATCTTCGTTTCTTTCAATAACACGAATAACATCTTTGGTGGTAAATATTCCGATAGGCTTTAAATCTTCAACGATTATCACACTCTCAAAAGATTTTTTTGCCATATCGCAAAGCAGCTCTGCCGTCTTCAGCTCTTTGCTTATCCATTTAGCTCTTTTTCCCAATTTTAAAAAGTCAAGAAGACAAAAGTTATCCATCAGAGTATCGGGGTCTATACTGCTTACAATGTCGGTATGAGAAATAAGTCCGTAAAGCTCGCCGTCATCATCAACCACGCATATATACTCTACTTCACAATTTAAATACTCAAGCGTATGAAGAACTGTTCTCTCTTTATTTACGATGGGAACCAAAGACAGCTCTACGTTTTTTAAAGAGCTCTCCATATCTACGTCTCTGGACTTCATATTTAAAATATCCGTCACTCTCATAATACGAAAAACGTTGCCATCCGTGACCAATATATTTCTGTGATCATTGCTAAACATCTTTTTTATCGCATCAGAAATTTTGCTATTTATATCTATGGAGATAACAGAAGTTGTCGCTATACTTCCTACCTTTGGAAAAATCATATCTACCCCGTCCCTTTTATATCGTGTTTAGTGCTTCTTGCACCTTTAGTGCCTGCACATGCTCTTTTACGTCATGTACGCGTATAATTGAAGCTCCATTTTTTACAGCTTCAAGATGAAGCGCCAATGTTCCCGCCAGCCTAGCTTGCGGCAAAGATGCAGAGATTTTATCTATCATAGACTTTCTTGAAGCACCGATAAGCAGAGGTTTGCCAAGCGTTAAGAAGTGCCCTAAATGTTTAATAAGCAGTAGATTATGCTCCAAACTCTTTCCAAACCCTATTCCGACATCTAGGGTTATCTTCTTTACTCCCAAAGATTCAGCCTTGGCTACTCTTTGCTCAAAAAAGGAGTATAGATCACTTAGAATATTTTCATACTGCGGTTGGTCCTGCATAGTCTGCGGAGCTCCCTGCATATGCATAATAACAGCACTTGCATTATTGCTTGCACAGATTTTGGAGATATTATCATTTGAAAGCCCGGTGATGTCATTTACAATCTCAAACCCGCTCTTAAGTGCACAGGTTATAACTTCAGGCTCGTAGCTGTCGATGCTAAACCTTGTCTTATTGTAGAGTTTTGCCTTTTTTATGGCTTCAAAAAGAGGTTTTAACCTTCTAAACTCCTCATCTTTATCTACATGAAGAGAGTTAGGAGCCGATGAAACCCCACCGATGTCTATAATATCTGCACCATCATCTATCATCTGCTCTATTGCTTCTGCCGCCGCACTGCCGTTAAATCTGGACTCGGAGTAAAAACTGTCGTTATTTGCATTTATAACACCCATAATCTCAACTTTAGAGGGTTTTTTAATCTTTAAAATCTCTTGGAGTTTTTTCGCCACATCTTTGAGTCCAAATGGCTGCGCGAGCTCTTTTTTGCTAAGAACCTCAAGCTCTCTAGCCGTTGCTATGAGTATGCAATTAACATACGGGGTTTGCGCCATAACTGTTCCACGCGGTACCGCCAGGTCTGCGCCTACGCTAAGGGCATCTTGCTTTAAGATATTTGCCGCACCCACATGTAAATCTCTAATGTAAATAGTATAGTGGGTTGCTTTTGCCGCCAAAATCGCTATGCCTCCGCCATCTACGCCTAACTCTTTTAAATATCTGTGCATCTGTATACTGTTTGACAAAAGCTCAATTTGCATTTTTTTCTCCTACAAAACTCATAATTACCATAGCCAAAACGCTCTGCGGTCTGGAATTTAACTCCAAAAGCCTATAAGCTTTGTCGAAATTTTGAAGCTGCGCAGAGGTAGGCATTAGTTTTTCAACAACAACCGCCCTATGATAAAGCGCTTCAATAAGTGCTTTGGCTTCACTCTTTTTTACTCTTGCATTTGCTTTTAAAAACTCAAAAACCTCTTGGTAGCTTATGCGAGAGAGATTAAGTTCAATCGGCGCTGCTTCGCTCTTTTTCTCCCCTTTTACTATGGGCATTCTTGAGCGAACGGTTGCAAGAAGGTTTGATTTTGTTGGAGAGATAATGATAAGTTCTATATTTCTTGGAGGCTCTTCTAGAAGTTTTAAAAGAGAGTTTTGCGATATGTTATTAAAGTTGTTAGCCCCAAGAACTAGGTATTTTGTCTCTGCTTCACTGATATACGCTTCTGCAACCACAGCTTTTGCATGCTCTATTTTAAACTCATCTTCTATAAAACCGACGACTCTGCTCGGTTTTAACTCCTCTTTTATCCTCTGATACTCAGACTCTATATTTGAGGAGATTAAGATATACCCTTTTTGGGACTCATGAACCGACATCAACTTCTCCAAACATCGTTGCATTAAGAGATGCATTAAAGAGACGATAGAGCTGAAGCAGTTTTATATCAAGTAGCTTGTCATACGATTTTAGAGTAAAGGCGTTAATATACTCTTCATCAAAAATCCAGAAGTAGCTGGTATCTTTTCTTTTTGCAAGGTCAGCTCTTTTATCGTCACCCTTGCCGATGTACCAAAAAAAGTAATCATCTTTATGTGCCAAAGATATCATATCCTCAACTACGTCGAGCATCTCTCCGCCGCTAACACTGTTGTAGTGTCTGTACATACTGTCTATGCTTACTATAGGCAGGAGAGGTCTATCCATCTGAGAGCCGTTTAGATTATCAAGAATGTAGCTCTCAAGCCACCTCCTCTTCTCGTCCGTTATCAGTATGATTGTTTTGCCGCTAAGTATCTGCTCTAACGCTTGAGAAGTTGTGGTTGTCCAGTCAAATCGCTGCTCTTCAAGCCAGCTAAAACAGCCGCCCTCTTCTCTTATGGCATCCAAGCTCCACTGTGCAAACTCTTGCATTTAGACTACTTGTCTAACTCATAAGCAGCGTGGAGGCTTCTCACGGCGAGCTCTGCGTACTTCTCATCTATAACCATTGAGACTTTTATCTCTGAAGTTGAGATCATATTTATATTTATATTCTCTTTTGCCATGGTTGAGAACGCCTTTGCAGCAACACCGGTGTGAGACTTCATGCCCACGCCGACTATTGAGACTTTACAGATATTCTCATCATAAGAAGCTTCGTCTACCTCAGCATCATCTACAAATTTATCCATAACTTTTTTAGCATCACTCAAATCACCCACAGGAACTGTAAAATCAATGTTCGCTTTGCCGTCATGTCCGACGTTTTGGATAATCATATCTATGTTTACACTGTTGTTTGAGAGCTTTGTAAATATATCCGATGCTATTCCAGGTCTATCTTTTACGCCTACCAAAGAGACGCGAGCCTGATTTTTATCGAGTGCAATTCCACTTACTAACGGTTTTTCCATGATACTTTCTTCCTTGGTTATTAATGTTCCCTCTTCATCAGAGAAGCTTGTTCTTGTTACTAGATTTACGTTTAATTTTTTAGCCAACTCCACCGAGCGGTTTTGAAGAACTTTAGCGCCCAAAGAGGCAAGTTCCAGCATCTCGTCGTATGAAATCTTCTCAAGTTTTTTTGCTTTTGGCTCAATCCTGGGGTCTGTCGTAAAGATTCCGCTTACATCCGTATATATCTCACACAGATCCGCTTTTAGCGCACCCGCTATTGCGACTGCAGAGAGATCGCTTCCGCCGCGTCCGAGCGTAGTTACGTTTCCATCTTGCGACACACCCTGAAAGCCAGCTACTACGACAATTTTTCCCTCTGCTATAGCTTCATTCATGGCTATTGGGTTTATAACCTCAATGCGCGCTTTTGTATGGATGTTGTCAGTAACAATGCCAGCTTTTCTTCCAGTCATAGAGAGCGCATCAAAGCCCATCTCGCTTAGAGCGATAGCCAGCAGCGAGGCAGTGACTCTCTCGCCAGAACTCAGCAGCATATCCATCTCTGCGCGTGAGGGATTTTTTGAAAAGTGCTCCGCGTATGAAACAAGCTTATTTGTCTCCCCGCTCATCGCTGAGACGACAACAACTACATCATTTCCGGCTTTTTTTGTTTTTGCAACTCTATTAGCCACATTTTGGATGCGGTCTAAGTCACCGACACTCGTTCCGCCAAATTTTTGAACTATTAACATCTACAATAATCCCTCTTTTTTAAAATAACCTATTACGCTCTTATACACATCTTTTTTAAAACTAGCACTCAAGTTTAGCGCCTCATCCGCGGTTACAAATTTATAGTCGCTAAATTCAGGCTCATCTGTATGAATATTTATAGTCGCGCTCTCATGAAGCTTTACCAAAAAATATTTCTGCTTTTGACCGATAAACGGCTTCATAGTTTCGGCGATTCTTGAAGGAAAATCGTAAGAGATCCACTCCGGAAACTCGGCGATTATCTCTACCATATCCGTACCTATCTCTTCTAGAAGCTCGCGAAAAAGGGCTTCTTGAACCTCTTCGCCTTCATCTATTCCGCCTTGAGGAAACTGCCAGACATCAAGCAAATCATTTCTCTGTGCCAAGAAGATCTCTTTTGTATGCGGATAACTGCTTGAGACGATAATCATCGCTACATTGGGACGGTATAAATCTTTTTTGTTCATTATCTCACTTGATAGTAATATTGGCGCGATTATACAAAATATGCCATTAAAATAAACTAATTTCATACAAATAAGTCTCTTATAAAAAAAGAATTATAAGTAGTTGCTGTGGCTTCAACTTATTTATGTTAATATTGCGACAATATTATTATATAAAGGTAGACAATGCAAGAGTATGTATTAAAAAATGATGATTTTTTAGTTTCTCAAACTGATGCAAAGGGCATTATTATTTTTGCAAATGATGACTTTTGTAAAGTTGCCGGCTACACCATAGATGAGCTTGTAGGCAAGCCACACAATGTTGTCCGCCATCCCGATATGCCAAAAGCCGCTTTCAAAGATCTTTGGGAGACGGTAAAGAGTGACAAGGTTTGGAGCGGTTATGTAAAAAACAGAACCAAAGACGGGGGTTTTTACTGGGTTTTTGCAACGGTATATCCGATGTATGATACAACTAGAGAAGAGCAGACATATCTCTCATGCAGAAGAAAGCCTTCAAAGCAAGAGATTGAAGAAGCCGAAGCGCTCTATAAAACATTAAGATAGGAATTTTAAAATGAACAACATATTAAAAAACACAATCATCTCAATAGCTTTTCTACTCTTAATAGGTTCTCTGTTTTTAACAGATTCAAATATTATGCAAGCGTCTCTTGCAGTTGTTGCTTTTGTGGTCGTGATTTTACTTAATCTGCAAAAAAATGGCACTGAGACCAAAGCTCTAAATCAAAAAAGATTAGAACTCATCGAGATGATGGAGTTTAAAAGAAATAAAGTCAGAGTAAACGAAAATGCAACCGATGAAGCAGAAAAAAACTTCAATAAAATTGCTACAACATACCAAAATTCGGTACTTGAAGATACTAGAGTAGCCGGGGAGATGGTTCTTCTTACCGACAAAGTTGCAAAGGGTCACTACTCTTGCAGAATCGGTTCTGATTCTAAGACTCCTTATGTTCACGTTCTTAGAAACTCTCTTAACAATATGCTTGGCTCTTCAGAGAGAAATCTTGACAATGCAATAGCTACGCTTCAAAAGTTTTCTGAGGGCTCATTCTCTA
>NZ_JAVVFL010000097.1:7600-8391 GCF_032250635.1 Sulfurimonas sp. | reverse complement strand
CATAGACTGCACGCTGATAGGCGCATCACCACCTACCGCAACACTGCCGACAAATATCTGTTTGGTTTGGACTCTTTTTATCATGGAGAGATTTTAGCTTGTTTGGTATAAAAAGGTGCTTTATTTTTTTCTACATGCAATCAACATGTAGAAAAAAAAGTCTTAGAATTTAAAAGTAAGATTTGTGTAGAAGTATCTTCCCGGCTCGTTTAGGAGCATAGTGTCTGAGCCTGCACTCAATAAAATAAGATCGGCATATGTGTTGGATGCTGCGTATGTTTTGTCAAAAATATTGTTAACACCAACGCTTATTTCAGCATGCTTGTCTATCTTGTGCTTGATTTTTGCATTGTAGATACTCCAGCCGCTAAGTTTTTGTTCACCGTTGTCGCTGTCTATCTTATCCCAATTATCCGAAGCCTGCATCTCAAGAGTTGCTACCGAATCGTTCATGTACTCATAGTTTAGAGCGATATTTCCTCTAAGAGGTGCGATATCTGCCAGATCTTCATCTACTCCTGCTGCAACATCATCTTTTTTGCCGACTTTGTAAGATGCACCCATGCTAATAACAAGAGCGTCCGTTGCATAGATGGAGCCGCTCAACTCTGCGCCGTAAACATTTGCGTCAATATTGTTGAAGCTGTTTGTACTTTTTGTGTAGTAGATGTAATCTTCAAGCATGGAGTAAAAAGTTTTTGCTTTAAGAGTAAAACTTTCATATGTTGCTTCATATCCAAGGTCAATCTCTCTGTTTTTTGTCTGCTTAAGGGTTTCATTTCCTACCTGAG
>NZ_JAVVFL010000097.1:0-7590 GCF_032250635.1 Sulfurimonas sp. | reverse complement strand
TATCAAGATAGAGCTCTCTTGCATCTGGAACACGTGATGATGAGCCAATACCCAAAAAGATTTTGTTTTGCGCACTAAGCGCATAGGTAGTGATGATGTTTGCGCTAAGCGCACTGTAGTCATTTTCGCTTTTGCTTGGATCATCCGGTGTTATCTCAGTTGAGTCAAATCTTGCACCCGTCTCTATTTTTAAATCGCCAAAACTCTTCTCTGCTTTTGCAAAGATAGCTTTGTTTTCTGTTTGTGTGTGTGTAAGACTCTCTGAGTGTGCGCCCTCAATTCCCGTAGTTGCGTCTGTGGCATATTTTTCACCCTCCCACGTTCTTCTGCTTCCATCGAGTCCTAGTAAAAACTTATAAGAGTCTAACTCAAAGCTGTTTTTGAGCTTTACTCCTTGCATAGATGTTTTGAGATGGTTTGTTTGATAATTTGTTTTACCAGAGACTCTAAATTTTGTATCCATTGGATGGTCAACGTCTGAGTAGTAGTACTGTATGTTTAGAGTTTTGTAGTTGTTTGTCAAGTTGTCAATGTTGTACTCAATGCTGTAGATATTTGAGTCATCGTACGCAGCGTCCATTTTAGAGTTTCCGTAAAGTACATCATCGCTTCTGTTTCCCGTATAGCTTAGACGAAGTTCCTGATCTTCAAGAGTTTTGATGTAAATTTTAGACATAACACTCTTTTTTGTGTAGGCATCAATGTCTTTATATTTTGTTTGATAAGCGGTTGTACCAGGAGCCAAACCCTCTAAAATAGCCTTGTCAAGCTGCTCGGCGATCGTATTTCCGTCGCCATCTTCATATTGCCCGCTTGACTCATGTGAAAAGCTAAGAAGCGCGCGCACTCTATCTGTTCCCCCACTCACACTTGCACCTATCTTTTTATAGCCCCAGCTTCCAAGACCGAAGTTTACCTCTCCTTTAAGCTCTTTTGTTGGCTCTTTTGTCGTTATCTTTACGCCGCCGCTAAGAGTTCCGAAGTTCTCAACATCATAAGGTCCCTCGATGACCTCTACCTCTTCGATCTGGTTTGTCACAATATGCGAGATAGGAGGATCCATTCTATTTACACACGCACCGCAAACTTTCGTACCGTCAACATCAACAGAGATGTTATCTCTTTTTTGACCACGGATATAGATGTCGTTAGCAATACCGCTTCTTCTGTTCATGTCGATACTAGGTACACTCGAACTTAAAGCCTGAGCCAAGTCTGCAGATACTTGAGCATTTTGGCTCACTTCTGTGATTGTTGTGGATTCAACGCTTATCTTAGGGAGCTGTATCTCATTGGCACTTAAAAGAGCTGCCGTTATTAACGATAGCGAAATGATTTTTCTGTTTATCATATAATCAACCTTAATTTTTAAAATTAATTTATTATATAAATATAATGTTACAAATATGTTAAATTTTTACTATTTTGTATGTTAAAATTGCGACATGAGTAAAATAGATAAGATAAAAAGAGTAGTTTTAATAGTCTTGGGGTTAAGCCTTGGAGCTTATTTGATGTATAGCGGATTCGCCATCCTAGCTGAGGAGGACTCCGCGAGCAAAGTTCATAGTGACGCAGTGAAGTGAGCCGTGCTGTTTGATGAGTGAGAAGCAGTTGATGCCTACAATATCTTTTGTAGGGAATGTTTTTCTAAAAATCTCTAATGCCTCTTCATCTTGTTTAACGCCGTATGTAGGGACTAATACAGCGCCGTTTACAAACAAAAAGTTTGCGTATGTTGCAGGAAGTCTCTCTCCATCAAAGTAACATGCATCTGTCATCGGAAGTGCTATAAGTCTAAATCCGTACTCTTTTGAGAATACATTTAGCTCATCTTCCATCAGTTTGAGCTCATGAAAGTGCTCATCGCTCTCATCTTTGCACTGAACATACATGATGCTTTTTTCGTCGATAAATCTAGCCAAAGTATCAATATGGGAGTCGGTATCATCACCTGCTAGGTAGCCATGGTTTAGATATAAAATCCTGCTCATTCCAAACTCGCTTTGAAGCCTTTTTGTCATCAGCTCTTTATTTAGAGAGGCATTTCTGTTCTTGTTTAACATGCACGCCGAGGTTGTAAGGATAGTGTCGATTCCGTTGCTCTCAATAGCGCCGCCCTCTAATACGAGCTCAATCTTTTTGAGCTCTTTGTCATAGCATCTTTTAATCGCTGCGCTCATAGTATTGTCTTTTGAAGCCTCAAACTTTCCGCCCCATCCGCTAAAGGTAAAATCGAGCATTTTGGTAGTGTTGTCATCTTCGATGCAAAGAGCAGAGCAGTCTCTGACCCATGTGTCGTTCGTTTCATACTCCACAAAGTAGAGGTTTTGAGTGTTTTTAAGTTTGCTCTTTACGCTCTCTACACTGTTGCATACAACTAGGCACTCCTGATACTTTGTAATCTCGTTAATTATGTTTACAAAAGTATCTTCTGCCTCCTGCAGATATGGAGCCCAGTCGCTATTTTCATGAGGAAATATAATTTGTGTAAAACTCTGTTCTTCAAACTCTGCAATTAGTCTTCTCATTTGCTATAATTCCCTTATGGCTTACATAATTTTAAATAAAAACAATTTTTTTAATAATCTCGACATTATCGCTAAAAGTACCAAAGGAAGAGATAAAATAGCTCTTGTTTTGAAAGATAATGCGTACGGACATGGACTTTTGGAGATGGCATCTTTGGCAAAAGAGGGCGGAGTCAAAAAAGCGGTGGTGCGCACAGCAAAAGAGGCTGAGGCAGTCTGCGATTTTTTTGAATATATCTTAGTCTTGGCAGAGATTCCTCTCTCAAAGAGCGATAAAATAAGATATACAATCAATGATATAAACAGCATAGAGAGATTCCCTCAGGGCTGCAGGGTTGAGTTAAAAGTAGATACCGGAATGCACCGCAACGGCATAGACATAAATGAGCTTGAAGAGGCTTTTGTGAAAATAAAAGGTGCAAAACTGGCTCTTGAAGCGGTCTTTACCCACCACAGAAGCGCCGATGAGCTTACAAGCGAGTGGTTTTGGCAAAAAGAGAACTTTAAAACAGTAAAAGAGGAGTCACAAAGACTCTCTCAAAAGTACGGTTTTGGCACGCTTCGGTTTCACTCCTCTAACTCCGCCTCTCTCTTTCGACATAAGAGTTTTGATGAGGACATGGCAAGGGTCGGCATAGCGGCTTATGGATGCTTAGAGCTGCCAGAAGCGCTACATGTGGAGAAGTTCAAGCCTGTTTTATCTCTTTGGGCAGATAAAATATCTCAAAGAGAGTTAAAGGCGGGGGAGAGAGTAGGTTACGGCGGAGAGTATACCGCTGCATCTGATTGCATTATAGGCAACTATGAGTTTGGTTATGGGGATGGTTTTTTGAGATGTTGCGCAAAAGAGGGGTACAAGACGCCTGAGGGTATCGAGCTTCTTGGCAGAATATCGATGGACAATAGCACTTTTGCCAGCTGCGAAGAGAAGCTTTTGGTCTTCAGTGATGCTAGAGTGGTGGCAAAGTATGCAAAAACAATCAGCTATGAAGTTTTAACCGCTCTAAAACCGGAGATTAAAAGAACGGTTATATAGATTCAAAATCGCTATTTAGTCCGCTCTGTGGTTTTCCGATGTAATATCCTTGAATAAAATCGACTCCCATCTTCTCTAAAAGTTCTAGAGAATCTTTGTCTTCTACAAACTCGGCAATTGTTTTAAGCCCTAGATTGGAAGCGAAGTTTATAATGGTTTTTACTATAACTCTTGAGTTTTCATCGGTGGTAACGAATTTTACGAGCGATGAATCAATTTTTAGATAATCAACATTTAGCTCTAAAATATGAGAAAAGTTGGAGTAGCCGCTTCCAAAATCATCAATCGCCACTTTGCAGCCATACTTTTTAACCTCTTTTATAAAACCTTTTATCTCTTCATAGTCATCAATTTTGTCGCTTTCAAGAATTTCAAAAACCACTCTTTGAGGCTGGCTAAACTCTTGAATCTTGCTCAAGATAAATTTCATTATTTCTCTACTTTGAATATCAACAATAGAGAGATTTATGGAGAATTCTAAATTTTTATCTCTAAAAAACTCAAACGATTTTGTAATTATGGCTTTTGTTATCTCAGGATATAGTTTCGACTTTACTGCAATATCCAAAAAGACAAAAGGTGCGATAATTTCACCGCTGCTTGTTATAATTCTTGCAAGTGCCTCATACTTATCTATCTTTTTTGTTCTAGTGTTATAGATGGGTTGGTAGTATGGAGTTATGAGGTCGTATTTTATGGCTTTTTTAAGGATTAAAAGAGCATCCATATTTTTTATAATCTGCTCTTTTGCATCAAGTGAGTCATTGTAGACAACTATGCTTTTTGAGTGTTTTTTAGCGATTTGAAGAGCAGTGTTTGTTTTGATTAAAAGTGACTCTTGATTTGAGGCAATCCCACAGCTAAATGTTATAAATATTGACTGCTCCGCTACGAAAAACTTTGTCTCGCTTATTACACTAAGCGTTTTTTTAATCATAGCAAAAAACTCTTCATCGCTTATCTGGATGGTTTTAAATATTGCAAACTCATCATTTGGCAACTTATAAACAAAGTTTGAATCTTTGCAAACCTCTCTAACGCGTTTTGATACTTGGATAAGAATCTCATCACCTACGTCATAGCCATAGAGATCATTTATATCTTTAAAAGTATCTATATTAATGAGTGCAAGGTGGAGTGATTTGCCATTTTTGTTTTGTGAAATATCTTCTATAAGTTTCAGTCTGTTTGGGAGATGAGTCAGTCTGTCATATAAAAAAGAGTCTTTTAACTCTTTTGTCTTCTCTGCTACCTTCTCTTCAAGAGCAATGTTTATCTTTTTTGACTGTTTTACAAGATATAAAACGCTTAAAAACAGTAGCAGGAAAAGGGCGGAATCAAACAGCGCAGACCTGAAGAAATTCTCATAGAAGTACTTGTTTAAGTTTTCTGTAGGAATCTGGATGCTTATAATCCCTCTTACTTCATCAACTTTATAATCATAAGCGTTTTTGTAAAGATTTTGTATGTGAAGTGGAGCGTCTCCTCTCTTTCCGTGGCATTTTAAACAGGCATCCTCAACTTTTAAAACGGTTGCATATTGGTAAAGCTTGCCGTTTTCATCACTAAAGTAGGCAGTCTCATCTCTGTTTTTTTTGAAAAACTCTATAGCTTTTAGCTCATCTTTATCTGCTTGGTTTTTAGCATTTCTAGCTCTGTCTGAGACTGTTCTTACGCTTATGTTAAGAGGATTATTTTTAGAAAAATTTTCAGATATTATGGGAGAACTAAAAGCAGGAAGTGCAGGAAGAGTCTTTTCGTTTATCTCAAGATTGCCGTTTAAAAAAAGCTTCTGGTAGTAGTATCTGCTTTCAATTGCATAGCTGTTTAAAACTTCAGCCTCTTTTTTTGCAAATTCGTACTCCCTCTCTTTTGCCTCAAAGTAAGAGTAGGTAATTTTAAGCAGAATAACGATTAAAAATACAACGGGGATAGTCTTTAAAATTTTGTCATTTAAAAAACTTTTCACAACTCCTCCCGTATTTAGTATTTTTGTATCATAAAGATGAAATTTTTATAATTGCGTTAGAGAAGATTGCTCCATCAACACCCAGAAGAGCAAGCTCCTCAATCTCATCTTCATCTTCTGTAAGAGCCAATATTTTTGCGTCAAAAAGATAGTTCTCTGCTATGTTTTGAGCACTCTTTGCAAGCTCTTTTTCTACTACGATATATGAAGCGCCAAGAGAAGATGCATAAAGTACCTCTCTTATATTTTTTGCAAATATGGCAATTTTAACGGAGTTTAGCACGGCGTGATTGATGATATCTAGGTTTTTTTCATCAAACTCTACATAGATGGTCGAAGAGGGCGGAGTGTGGAGAATTGAGTCTATGTCAAAGACGTGGTAGAGAGTTTCATTTTTTAAAAATCTATGTCCAAAAAATATCAACTTTTCTTCTCCACACACTCTTTTGAGCAGTAGTATTTGCCGCTGCTTAAAATCGCATCATCCAGTGAGCAGTAGACGCCGCATGATGGGCACTCCACCATCTCACTACTTTGTGGTTTCTCTTTTTTTTGCTCATCTTTTGACTCTGCTATAGTCGGTCTTTTTTTGATAAACATAAAGTAGACGAACGCAATAACGCCCACTACCAGTAAAATTTTTAGTATCATACATCTTCCCCAATAAGCAAATAGTGTCTATTTTCTGTTTTTATTACTCTGTGTTTTATATTTTGTGAGACTTCATCATACACTCTCTCTCCTTTATAAAAAAGAAGTTTTGAGTTTTTATCTCTAAAGTTCTCGCTCAACTTTAAAAGCATCTCTGTATCGGTAACAGCTCTTGAGGTTACAAGATCAAAGATTTCACTCGGCATCTCTTCGACTCTTTTTTTAACAACGCGAACATTTGAAAGATTCAAATTCGCCTTGATAAACTGCAAAAAACTTGCTCTCTTTGCCAGAGGTTCAACAAGCGTAACTTCAGTATCCGGAAGCCCCATGGCTAGGATTAACCCTGGAAAACCCGCCCCTGTGCCGATATCAAGAAGATTTTTGCACTTTGGCAAAAAGGTTATAGGAAAGATTGAGTCATAGATAAACTTATCTACGGTTTTTTCATCTCTGGCACCCGTTAGGTTGTGGACTTTGTTCCACTTAAAAAGGTGCTCTTTATATTTGGCAATATTATCAAAAAAGTTATCAGGCAACGTAATCTTTTGCTCTAGGAGCAGTGATTTTAAATTCAAAAATGTATCCTTTTTTTAAAGCAGGTGCCCCATACCCTCTTTTTTTACGTTTAAATATGCTTCATTGTGAGGGTTTGATTTCATGATGATAGGAATGCGCTCTACTATCTCAATATCACTGATCGATTTTATTTTGTCTGGGTTGTTCGTTAAGAGTTTAATCTTGTCTATATTGAAGTGGTGCAGTATAAAAGTCACCATCTCATAAGTTCTTTCATCTGCTCCAAACCCAAGTTGATGGTTTGCTTCTATGGTGTTAAGTCCCACGTCCTGCAGCGCATAGGCGTTTATCTTGTTTAAGAGTCCTATGTTTCTTCCCTCTTGTCTTAGGTAGATAACCATTCCGTTCGTTTTTGAAGCCATAATGAGAGCGTACTCTAACTGTGCTCCGCAGTCACACTTCAGGCTGCCTATTGCATCGCCGGTTAGACACTCCGAATGTACTCTTACTACGGGAATTTCCTCTAGCTTCTCTTTGAAAATGACAAGATGCTCTTTGTGACCCTCTTTGAAGACCTGAACTTTAAAATCACCGAATTCTGTCGGTAAATTTGCTATTTCTGAAATTTTTATATTCAATTAAAATGCCCTGTTTTTACTTCAACCCAAATTATGCAATAGGAGATTAAAAAAATCATTCATCATTGCACTCAAGATACATTCATTAAAAATTTAACCCACCAATAAGGTGGCTTAAAATTTTTACTAAGCGCCACTTAAGCACAAGCATAAACGATTTTTAGAAATAGCTATTGTATAATTAGGGTTTAAAACGGTAAAATATTTTCAAAATTATAGCTAAAAAGGTTTAATAATGTTTCAAAG
>NZ_JAVVFL010000096.1:0-8393 GCF_032250635.1 Sulfurimonas sp. | reverse complement strand
GCTAAAAATCCGCTCAATATATTTACTTTTTGATACTTTTTTACTTCATCGGATGTAAAGTAAAATGTTACAGCGCTCTCTCCGCCCAACTTCTGCTCTAGCGAGAGGTATCTCGATTTGCTTCTAAAATCACCCTCTTGCAGCAGCTCTCTGTTTTTATAGAGACCCATTTTCTCCTCTTCTACCAAGTGAAGCGTATAATATATATCTATATTCTCTTTGAGAGCAAATGCAATAATATCTTCAAGTATGAAATTGAGCTCCTCTTTTTGTATGCTCTCTCCTCTAAATGCGCGGATAGAGCGACGGTTTAAAATAGCTCTTTTTAACTGCTCGTTTGGAACGGAAGCAAAAAAAGCCGGAAATTTAAGTGTATCATCTTCATAAGCTGCGCTCTGTTTATAGGCATTTTGAACAAACTCGTTTGTTTCAAGATAGTCACATCCGCTTACAAAGGGGAGATTTTGGCGTAATTTAACCACTTCGCTCTCGCTTGGATGAGAACTTCGCAGAGCACATGTAAACATCTCATCCTCACGAAAACCGCACACCTCGCCAAGTCCGATTTTATCAAAATCAAAAACTGCTTCACACTCTAGATCCATAACACAAAGAGCTGCGTAGAGTGCGCCGAGCTGATGTCCTGAGTCAAGAAGTATGTAGCGTATGCTTCTCTCACGGTACTTCCATGTGCTTCTAAAATAGACGGCGGAGATTAAAAAAAGAAGTCCCTTCTGTTTTTTTTGCTCTTTAAAGTAAAACTCAACCCCGTCTTTATCTATCTCTTGCAAAAGTGTCAAACTCTCACTGTGCAGTTCATAGTGGTACAGAGCATCCAGCAGACCTTTAACACCTCTGGTTTGCAGATAAACTTCGCAAGGGTAAAGTCCTCCTGCACTAGGAACGCTTCGCAGATGGTAGGTAGAGAGAGGATACTTTTTCTCGTAAGTAACTCCTCCTATGAGGTTTAGCTCTTGAAGCTCTTCATACGCCTCTATTTTAAAGCGTTGGTTGAAGTGCGGGTATAACTTATAGTTTCTCGGCTGAGATTGCCAGTCTAAAAATGAAGCGTTTTTTCTCACGCTCAGGTAGGAGTGTTTTGTCTGTTGATGAAAAAACGGCATCTATCTTTTAAAGCTCCATCGCTTGGGGCTCTGCAAAGTAGTAACCTTGACAATACTCAATATTAAGCTCCTTGATCTTTTCATAAATTGCCTCCGAACTTACAAACTCTGCTACTACTTCCAAACCTTTAATCTTTGCAAAGTTCACGATTGTTTTTACAATATCATAGTGGTCTTGGTTTTTATCTATCTCTTTAATCAGCGAGCCGTCTATCTTGATAATATCTGCGTTTAGTTTTAAGAGATACTCAAAATTACTGTAACCAGTTCCAAAGTCATCGATCGCCAGTCTGCAGCCGTATGATTTAATACACTTTATAAACTCGCTCACCTCACCAAGGTTATGAATCCCCTCTGACTCCACAAGCTCAAAGGTAATATCTTCACACCTCTCAAAACTGCTAAGCGTTTCATAGATATAGTTTCGTGAATCACTGTTCTTTATATCTTCAATAGTAATATTGATCGAGCACTTTATGGAGTGCTTCATCATAGCTTTAAGTGATTTTTCTATTACGATCTTGCTTATTTTCGTGTACTGTTTTGATTTTTTTGCCTTATCTAAGAAAAAGTATGGAGAGATTACATCACCGTTTTTTCCTATCATTCGCACAAGTGTCTCATATTTTACAGTCTCTTTTGTCACGGTATCGACTATGGGCTGAAAATAGATCGTCATCCTATCGTCGTTAATGGCTTTTTTAATTCTGTTAGACCAGTCCAAATTTGCCTGATACTCACGTTCTAACGGGTTGTCTGTCGTGTAAATATTAAAACTCAGAGCATTTTGCTTCGCACAAGCTTTTGCAAGATGTACGCTTGGAAGGAGATTGTTAACATCATCAAAAGAGAGACTCATCGTCGTATTTAAAAAAAAGACTTTATCTTGGAGCATAAGAGTTTTGCTGTTTAAATAGTTGTTGACCTCTATCATCTCATTGATAAAAATATCTCGTGCTATATTTTTGTTAAAGACGATAAATTCATCACCTGAGAGATGAAAGAGCATATAGCGATCTTTTAGTCTGCCATATAAGGTTTTTGAGAGCTCTACAATCACACTGTCGCCTACTTTGTCACCGTAAAAATCGTTTATTTCATGGAAGCTATTGATATCAATGAGAGCTATACTTGCTTGATGAGTATTTTTGAGAGTTTCATTCAAATAGAACCTGTTATAAAGACCGGTTAAAATATCGGTTTTTGAAAGTCTCTCAATCTCATTTTTTTTATTGATTATCTCCGTTATCTCATAGCGCGTAGCAATATACTCCTCAATTTCGCCGTTTTCATCAAGAGTTGGGACGATTGCAGCTTGAACAATATAGGTTTTACCATCTTTTGTAAGATTTTTCAGCTTTCCATGCCAAATCTTTTTACTCTGGATCGTCTCCCACATCTCTTTAAAGGTCTCTTTTGGCATATCTGGATGGCGAACAATATTGTGATTTTTTCCTATAACTTCTTCTAGAGTAAATTTACTGACCTCATAGAACTTGTCATTTGCATATTTGATTTTTCCGCTTGTGTCGGCAATCGTAACGATGGAGTTTACATCCATAGCATCTTTGTAACTTTGCAACTGGCGGATAGTTTTATTGAGCTTTTTTGTCTTCTCTTCTATCTCTTGTTCCAGTTCCAATTCATGATCACGAATTTCGGATAGTTTTTCAAGAATAGCAATACCCTTTGCATTTTTTTTACTCATCATCTCTTTGTTATGCTTCATAGTTCTGCCTGTTTTCAACTCAGTATTTGCCCTATATAGGGCACAAAAGCTACTATTGTAGCAACTTTTTGGACAATCTTATACATAAGTCAAGATAACTTTACATCTTTCTCATAACTATCATACTCGATTTTTTAAATCCGAAATTTTCGTAAAACTTATGCGCCTTTTCGTTATCGAAATCACTCAAAAGCGTCACTCGTAAAACTCTCTCTTTTTTCATGGCTTTTAAAACACCCTTTAAAAGTTTGGAACCGTAACCTCTTTGGCGAGCACTCTCTTTTACCACCATATCTTCCAAAATAGCCACTTTTGCGCCTAGAGCAGTGGAGTATGTGTAGAGGATGTTTACCATCGCTACGATCTCTTTATCTATTTCTAATACAAAAATGTCGCCTGTCTTTTTGGAAGTTATGATCTTTTTGAGTGCCATTTTCTGTTTTTTGGCATCTGGAGCAAACTCTTTCTCTTGGCAAAATAGACTCTCTAACAGAGAGTTAAGCTCTTTGATATCTTCAAGATAAGCTTTTCTTATTTTCATACGCCCATCCAATTTTCGTGAGTGTGCCCCTTCTTTTTAAAGTTGATCGCCTCGGAGAGTTTTTGGTCAAACTCCTCCGGATCAAATTCAGACAACAGATCAGGGAGTACATTTTTGTAAACGATCACGCCATCTTTGTCAATAATAAAAATGGATTTCACACACAAGTCATCATTGATATTCACGCCGTATTTGAGAGTAAAATCTTTAATATTTAAAGATGTCATACCTGCATCATATTTTGTATCAAGCTCAGTAGAAGCCATAATATAGATATATACCTTTGGCGAGTGTTTCTTGATGACTTTTAGCAACCCATCCGTGAGGTCATCACAATTTGCCAACGTAATCATTACCTGAACCCTGTCCGCCATCATACCGATAACCTTTGTCTCACCGCTTAGCATTTCCACTCTTGCTGCCGGAGCTTCAGAACCTACTTTTCTATCTCTATTTTTCAACTCCACTACCTCATCATTTACCAATACTTCCAAGATGCCTCCTTAGATTTACTTTTAATTCTGTCTATGCAAGTTATATACCTTTGAGTGGAATAGAAGATGTATAACTGCTTTTATATAACATTTAAGGAGTTTGATATGGCAGTAATGATTACTAAAGAGTGTATAAGTTGTGATGCGTGTGCACCTGAGTGTCCGGTAGCGGCAATTATGGCAGAGGATGATGAGAAAAATCCAAGCGATGGTGTTTTTTACGTAAAACCTGAGAGTTGTGTCGAGTGTGTAGGGCATGCAGATGCTCCAAGATGTGTTGAAGCTTGTCCGACAGAGGGCGCGATCGTTTGGGATATGCCGTATACTTTAGAGTTTAATGACTACTATAAAGCGGGTCATGAGAGCGGAACTTACAATATCCGTGAGCACAAGAAAAAAGGTCTGATGTTCCCTGAGCAAAAAGAGCAGCCTTTTATCGAAGATATCTCTATGAGCGAGCGTGAATCTCACGCAAATATAGGAAACTTTTAATGTCCGTAAAAATCACGGATCTCTGCATCAACTGTGACGCTTGCATTGACGAGTGCCCTGCAACTGCGATTGTAAGTGCAGACGACTCACCGCTTCAAAGCGGCGAGTACACTTATGTAAAACCTGAAAAGTGCATTGAGTGTGTCGATTCAACCGTACCGAAATGCGCGGATGTATGTCCTACGGAGGGTGCGATTGTTTGGGATATGCCTTATACGCCCGAGCATAATGAGTACTACATGAGTGGCCATGAAAAAGGCATTTATAACATACGTGAACATAAGAAAAATGGCATTCTCTCACCTGAGAATCAGCCAAGACCTTTTAGAGAGAGCATCTCACTCTCTCAAAGAGAAGCCTATGAGGCTATACAAATATAACCAGAGCAATCTCCCCGCTCTGGTTTTCACTCGCACATAAAAAATTTCTCACTTTCTTTTCAAAGGAACAGATATTGAATAACTGTTAGTAAGAAAAATTAAAAGGATTTTTTATGAGTTGTTCAACTGGCGGATGCGGCACACATAGCGATATGGGTTTCGATCCAAATGATTCTAAAGCCTTAGAGATACAAGCAAAGATAAGCAATCATCCATGTTATAGCGAGGGTGCACACCAGCACTACGCAAGAATACATGTACCTGTCGCTCCTGCATGTAATATTCAGTGTAACTACTGTAACCGAAAATATGACTGTTCAAACGAGTCTCGCCCCGGTGTTACCAGCGGAAAACTAAAGCCCCAAGAGGCTGTAAAAAAAGTGCTATATGTCGGCGGAGAGATTCAGCAGCTCTCGGTTGTAGGTGTTGCGGGACCGGGGGATGCACTTGCAAATCCTGAGAAAACTTTTGAGACGTTTAGACTGCTGCAGGAAAAAGCGCCAGACTTGAAACTTTGTCTCTCTACAAACGGTCTGAGACTCTCTGATTATATAGACGAGATAGTCAAATATAACGTAGACCACGTAACGGTCACGATCAACACGGTAGATGAGACAGGCGAGATAGGAAGCAAAATTTATCCGTGGATTCACTGGAATCATAAAAAAGTCTTCGGTGCCGAGGGTGCGAAGATACTTCTGCAAAAACAGCTCGAAGGTATCAAAATGCTAACGGATAGAGGCATACTTGTAAAAGCAAACTCTGTTTTGATTCCAGGGGTAAATGACAAAGATGTTGTCAATGTTGCAAAAAAGTTAAAAGAGCTCAATGTATTTTTACACAACATCATGCCTCTGCTCTCAAGCCCTGAGTTTGGTACAAAATTCGGATTAGACGGAGTTACAAGCGCAACAGACCAAGAGGTTATGGAAGCACAAGAAGCATGCGGTATGAACATCAAACTGATGAGCCACTGCCGCCAGTGCCGTGCGGATGCCGTAGGTCTTCTTGGCGAAGACAGAGGCGATGAGTTTGGCAAAGATATTTTTATCGGTATGAGTTATGAGGCGCTTGAGGATAGATACAACATCAAATCAAGAGTTAAAAAACATGAGATGATAGAAAACTGGCGTACACATCTAGAAGCTGCGAACCAGAGAATCAAAATCGAGCAGGCAAGCAAATCACAGCTGAGTTCAAACGGCGAGACAAAACTCGTAGCGGTTACGACTTCTGGCGAAGGGATGATAAACATGCACTTTGGCTCGGCAAATGAGTTCTTAATCTACGAAGCTGGTGACAAGGCTATCAAATTTGTAATGCACAGAAAAATCGAGAGCTCTTACTCTGGAGCAGATTACGGAGAAAACTACAACCCTATTGAAGAGATTAAAAACTCTCTTAAAGATTGCTCAATCCTTCTGACCGCAAAAATCGGCGAATGTCCGATGGGTGATTTAAATGAAATAGGCATTATCTGCGATGAGAGTTATGCGAACCAGCCTATAGAAAAATCTGTCTTTGAATCTCTTCAAAAACACTTCCGCACAAACGAAAAAGAGCTTGGGTAGCCAAGTTCTTTAAACGGAACAGTTTATGAATATCTACTCTTATATTAATATGAGGTGGACACTATGGCTCTCATAAACGACACAACGCTCAGAGACGGCGAACAGGCTCCGTATGTTGCGTTTAACACAGATGAAAAACTAAAAATTGCGCAGCTTCTATATGAGGCAGGTGCAGACGAGCTTGAAGTAGGCATTCCTGCAATGGGTGCAAAAGAGCAAGAGGATGTAAAAGAGATTCTTTCTCTAAATCTTCCGCTTAGAATCATGAGCTGGAACAGAGCGACACTAAGTGATTTGGAGAGTTCGTTGGCATGCGGAATCAGAGCGGTTGACCTATCTATTCCCGTTTCACAAACACTCATCGACATAAAATTCGGCTCAGACAGAGATAAACTTTTTAGAAATCTTGAAGAGGTTCTCACACTGGCTAAAAGAGAGAATCTTTTTGTCTGCATAGGCGCAGAAGATGCAAGCCGGGCGGATAATGAGTTTTTGGCAGAGGTGATGAAATTCGGCGCCTCTCTTGGAGCAAAAAGATTTAGATACTGCGACACAGTCGGTATTTTAACTCCTCATGCCACTTATGAGAATATCTCCTATCTTGTCTCTCAAAATCTTTTGGGTATTGAGATGCACACGCACAACGACTTCGGCATGGCAACTGCAAACTCCGTTATAGGTCTGCAAGCCGGTGCTATCAGTGTAAACACAACCGTTATGGGACTTGGAGAGCGTGCAGGAAATGCTTCGTTTGAACAGCTTTTAATGAGCCTAAAACATCAGTTTAAAGAGGAGCGCGACATCAACGCTTCAAAACTTCAAGAGCTTGTAAACTTTGTCTCTGTCGCTGCGGATAACCCTATTAGCAGAAACAGACCGATTGTCGGGGAGGATATCTTCTCGCATGAATCGGGTATTCATGTAAACGGTATGATTAAATCCAAAAACGCTTATGAAGCTTTTGAGCCTGAGACGGTTGGTCTGCACAGATATTTTCCTATCGGAAAGCACTCGGGTGCCTCTACGCTGCTATATCATCTCAGGGCAAGCGGAATTATACCGATGGCGGAGAGAGTACAAAATATTCTTCCAAAAGTAAGAGAAATCGTGACAAACAGAAAACGCGTCTTAAATCCTCAAGAACTAAAAGAGCTATATCTATGTTCATAGGATGGATTCGTTCAAACAGCTTTGAAGCTGATTTAGAACTCTTTTCTCAAACGCTCACACTCGATAAATCGCTTATTTTAAAAACATTCCAAGAGAATCACTCTCTGTGCTTCGGCGCGTATGATGAGGAGAAACTTGTCGCTTTTATCTCTGCTTATGAGATGGATGAGAGCATCTTAATCAACAACTTTTACTACACCGATGATTTTGACAATGAGGGCAAACAAAGAGTAATCAGACTTCTTCTAAACAATATTGTAGAATCCGAAAAATCAATTATCTACATGTCAAAAAAAGAGGAGAAAGATATCATGCTCTCCTTTGGTTTTCTAGAGTATGCAAAGTTTCAAAAAGCACTTTACAGCGGCGGAGCAGTCGCATTTAACTTCTCAAACGCAACTGCAAAAAGCATCAGCAACGAAAACTATCTCGGCGTTCTTGCATACATAGAAAAAAGAGCCTACAAGCAAAACCGTGTCGAATATATTAAAAATGCTCTCCTTAAGCAATCATCACTGGTTTTATCAACCGGATTTGGCTATCAGCACTCATATGCGATAAGCAAATCTTTAATAAAGATATCACCTTGGACGATGGAGGATGCGGCATACACCGATGCCGAGAAGATGATGCGCGGGCTTATACACCATAGGGGTCTAAAAAAAATCATCGCCTTTGTTCCAAGTGATGTCAAGGAGATTACTGATTTGTACATGTCATACAAATTTGAGTTTGTAGAGGAGTATTCGCTTCTTTACTTAAATAAAAAACCATCCATAGAGCTGGACATGGTCTACGCATTTTAGTGGAACGCTTTATGAACAAAGTCCATAAAGCTACGCTAGCCGCTATGGCACTAAAGCTTGATGCTAAAGCATCTGATATAACTAGA
>NZ_JAVVFL010000095.1:0-8410 GCF_032250635.1 Sulfurimonas sp. | reverse complement strand
GTTCTCTTTGTTGTACTGTCTCCAGACACTGTTTTCTAGCATTGTATTTTTCCTAATATTTGTGTTAAGTCTTTCGTCTCAATAACTATATTTGCTTCTTTGCGTAAAATTTCTCTTGCGCAAAAAGCGACTCTTGTTCCGGCATGAGCAAACATGGAGAGGTCATTTGCTCCGTCTCCGCACACCAGTGTTTCGTCCTCTTTTACCCCAAGCAGACCCTGCAGGCGAACCAACATATCGCCCTTTGAGTAGTTGAACATCATATCTCCGCCCACAAGACCCGTAAGTATCTGGTTTTTATGGTGCAGTACGTTTGAAAAATCGGCATCATAACCTAAGATGTTTTTTGCATATCCCGTAGCACTTCTAAACCCGCCGCTAAAACAGACCACTTTCATGCCCATACCTTTTAGCTCGGCTATGGTCTCACGTGCCCCTTTCATGTAAGGGAGATTTTGGCTGATTCTCTCCACTACGCTGTATTCCAGCCCCTTTAAGAGTCCGACTCTCTGCTGAAGCGATTCAAAAAAATCAAGTTCGCCGCTCATGGCAGCCTCTGTAATTTTACCTACCTGCTCTCCAAGACCCAACTCTTCAGCAAAAAAATCTATCGTCTCGCCGTCCATAAGCGTAGAATCAAAATCAAAAACAGCCAGTTTTAGCATATATTCTTCTCTCTTTAGTTATAATTGCGCAATTATACCATTTAGGATGCTTTTTGTTTAATGAACTTATAAATAAACTAAAAAACGATACTTATATCTCGTTAGAGACGACTCCGGGGCACTCCCCTGTTTTCTCACCTATCATTGAGACAATAGCAGAGCTTGGACTTGATAAGCTAGTGGACGCTTTTACTACAACCGACAATCCTCTTGCGAAGTTAAAATACAACTCCCTTTTTGCGGCAAAGATGCTTCAAGAGAGATTTAATAAGCCCGTTATTGCAACCATGAGTATGCGTGATAGAAATAAAATTGCTCTTCAATCGGATCTTTTGGGAGCAAATGAAGTAGAAATAAGAGCGATATTGGCACTAACGGGAGATCCTGCATCCATTTCCGATCAGCCCCACACAAAGGGTGTTTTTGAAGCAGACAGTACACTTTTGCTTGAAATTATCTCATGTTTTAACAGCGGAATTGATTATGCTGGAAAACCTCTAACGCACAAACCAAAAGAGATCTACCCTTTTGCCGTTGTAAACTCTTATGCCAAAAATCCTAAGACGCTGCAAAAAAAGATGCAAAAAAAGATAAAACATGGTGCGCTCGGAATCATTACGCAACCTGTTTATGACCTGCAAAACGCAAAACTGCTACTTGAGCTCAAAGAGGCGGCAAACGAAGAGTGCTGCAACGAAAACAAAAGTGCTGAGCTTATTTTGGGAATTTTTCCTATTACAAAACTAAGAACTGCACAATTTTTATCTGCACATGTACCAGGTATAGATGTTCCTGATGCGTGGATTGAAGCCTTAAGAGATGCGCATGAAAAAGGAGCAGAGGAAGAGTATAGAGTTGGTTTTGAGCTTAGCAAAAATCTCTTTTTAGAGATAAAAGCACTCCATCCGAAAATTCATCTAATGACTGCAAATCAGTTTGGACTAGCTAAAAATATATTAAGCTAGTCTCTATACCGACTTGCCATCACCCTTAAAATCTTTAATAAACTCTCTAAATTTCTCTATTCTAAGTGGCTTGCTGAAGTAGTATCCCTGAATCTGGTAGCAGTGCAGAGATTTCAGTGCTTCTATATGCTCTTTCGTCTCTGAGCCCTCGGCGATAACATCTTTGCCAAGAGATCTTGCCATTGCGATGATAGCCGCAACGATGGAGCGGTCATCCTCATCTTTATCAATATCAAGCACAAAACTACGATCTATTTTAATCGTTTTTGCAGGTAGTTTCTTTAAGTAACTAAGAGAGGAGTAACCCGTTCCAAAATCATCAATAGAGAGTTTAAAACCCTTTTCGCTTAGCGCGTTTAAGATAGAGAGCGCCTTGTCTACATCCTTCATAATATGACTCTCCGTAATTTCAAGCTCAATATAACCCTTATCAAGTCCGATATTATCCGCGATGGCGCAAATGTCGTTTATAAAGGAGTCGTCATTTAGCTGCTTGCTTGACACATTTATTGATACAACAAGCCTCTTTCCCTCGTCATAAAGCGCTTTTGCGTCGCTTATTGCTTGTCTTGCAACCCATAAGCCTATTTGAGATATCTGACCGGTCTCTTCTGATATGCCTATAAATTTGTCTGGTCTTATAAGCCCAATATCAGGGTGATTCCATCTTATAAGCGCTTCCATACCGTAAACTTTTTTTGTCCTAAGATTTACTTTTGGCTGGTACTCCAAAAAGAGCTCATTTCTGCTTATTGCGCTGCGTAAATCATTCTCTATAAGCGAGCGTTCCGTTATCTTCTCGTTCATTGACTGCGTATAAAACTGATAGGAGTTTTTTCCTGACTCTTTTACCTGATACATCGCCGTATCAGCCGCTTTAACAAGCTCCTCATAAGTTGTTCCATCATCAGGATAGATGCTAATTCCAATGCTTGCTCCCGTATAAAACTCTCTGCCCTCTATTATTACAGGTGATTTAAATCTCTCTATTATTTTTTCTGCTACCACAGCTATGTCTAAAACAGATTCCGCATCACCGAGTGTTACCGTAAACTCATCACCGCCAAGGCGAGCCAAAGTATCCTCATCGCGAAGAGTTGCTTTGATAGATTTTGCCACCTCAATTAAAAATTTGTCCCCGGTAAAGTGCCCAAATGTGTCATTTATATTTTTAAAGTTATCCATATCTATAAAAAAGAGCGCCATTTTTTTTGAGTTTCTCTGAAGTGAGGGTATCTTATTTATAACACGCTCTTGAAACAAAACCCTGTTTGGAAGGTTTGTAAGCGCGTCAAAATAGGCGAGATTATGGATCAAACTCTCTTTTTTCTTCTTCTCGCTTATGTCATTGACTATGGAGATGTAGTTGGTTAGATTGCCCTCTTTGTCATGCAGAGCAATAATGTTGAGCTCCGCGGTATAGAGCTCACCGTTTTTTCGTCTATCTGCTATCTCCCCGTTCCAGTGCCCCTCTTGATTGAGCTCACTCCACATATTTTGATAAAAGAGCTTGTCATGCCAGCCAGAGCTAAATGTGTTTGGAGTTTTTCCCCTAATCTCTTCGATGTTGTATCCGGATATTTCGCTGTATGCGCTATTTATGGTAATTATTCGCTGAGAGGCATCTGTTATTAGAACTCCGTCGTTCATTTTTTCAAAAACAGCAGAAGCCAAAACAAGCTCATTTTCGGCATTTTTACGTCTTGTTATATCATGAACCGTACCGATTGATTTCAGTGGATTCCCATCTTTATCAAACTCATGTTCACAACTCTCTTCGACAAACCCAATCTCCCCATTTTCACGAACAATGCGATGCTCAACATAGTATCCGCGTTTCTCTTTAAGGGATGACATGTACATATTGTTTACCATGTCAATATCTTCGGGATGAACATATTTTAAAAACGCTTCATAAGTAGCCTCGAACTCTTGGGGCTCAAGACCAAAAATACGGTAAACTTCATCAGACCAATATAGAGAGTTGTTTACCAAATCAAGTTCCCAATGCCCTATATGTGCAAGAGCTTGAGCCTGTAATAGACCACCATAAAGTTTTTTACAATAAAGTTCATCATCAGATATATCTACAACTTCACTATCACTTAATGGTAATTGCATACAGTAGGCTCCTCGCTGCTTTTTTTTTAAAAATAGTTTATTTTATCATACAATTGTCATAATGTGCTTCAATAGTTTATTTTGCTATAATCGCACCACTTATTTACCGGAAAAATACAATGATTGATTTAAAACTACTACAAAAAGATTTTCAAGGCGTTAGCAACAAACTTGTGAGAAAAGGCGTGAGTGTTGAACTGCTTGATTCGCTTAAAAAAAAGGGTGAAGAGCTAAAAACTGCAAAAGTAGACTATGAAACACTTCAAGCGGCGCAAAATGCAATGAGCAAAGAGTTTGGCATCTATAAAAAAGAGGGCAAAGACGTAAGCGAGTTAAAAGCCAGAGTCGATGCAAACAAGATTAAAATCACTGAAGCTCTTGAAGTGCAGCGCATAAAGCAGGAGGAGTTGGAGTCTCTTGCCATGTCAATTCCAAACATTCCAGATGATGATGTTCCAGATGGCGAAGATGAGAACGACAACATAGAGATTAGGAAAGTTCTTACTCCAAGAGAGTTTAATTTTACTCCAAAAGAGCACTGGGAGCTGGCTGAGCAAAACGGCTGGATAGATTTTGAGAGAGGCGTAAAACTTGCAACAAGCCGTTTTAGCGTCTCTTTTGGCATGGGCGCAAAACTAGAGCGAGCGCTTATCAATTTTATGCTAAATTTCAACTCAAAAAGAGGTTTTGAAGAGGTAAGCGTGCCCTCTATCGTAAACAGAGCCGCACTTGAAGGCACCGGACAGCTTCCAAAATTTGAAGACGACCTCTACAAAATAGAGGACCAAGAGCTCTTTTTAATCCCAACCGCAGAGGTTCCTGTTACAAATCTTTTTCAAGACGAGATACTATCTCCTAATCAACTGCCCATTAAAATGACGGCATATACGTCATGTTTCAGAAAAGAGGCAGGTGCCGCAGGGCGTGACACTCGCGGCATGATACGACAGCACCAGTTTCATAAAGTTGAGCTTGTAAGCATCACAAAACCTGAAGATAGTGACAAAATCTTTGATGAGATGGTTCAAACCGCATCGGATCTGCTTAGTGCGCTTGAGCTTCCACACCGTCTTGTAAATCTGTGCAGCGGTGACTTGGGCTTTGGAGCTGCAAAAACAGTAGATTTGGAAGTTTGGCTGCCTGGACAAGCCTCCTACAGAGAGATAAGTTCCGTATCCAACACGAGAGAGTTTCAGGCAAGACGTGCAAAAATAAGATTCAAAGATGAAAACAAAAACTCTTTTGTTCACACTCTCAACGGCTCATCACTTGCCGTTGGAAGAACCATGGTAGCGATTATGGAAAACTGTCAAAACGAAGATGGAAGCATAACGATTCCAAAGGTTTTAGAGTCCTATATAAACTAGTATTTTGGTACTTTTTTTGCTTTAAAAAAGAAACGATAGCAAGGTAGATGATGGCTGATGGACTAGAAGAAGAGATAATAATTATTGAAGATAGTGATGCCGCTTATGAGAGTGCTGCTTCAAAATCGTCAATAATTGATGAAGAGTCATCATCTGCAACCAAAAAGAAGTTAATTCTTGTCGGCATCGGTGTCGGTCTTGTTTTAACCATTTCGCTGCTCTTTTTAATCATTCAAAAACAATCAAAAAAATCTGCCGACAGCTCTATGGACTACATAGATGAGAGATTGGAAAAACCAATCTCAAAGCCTGTGGAGCCAAGTAAGATAGAGAGCATGATAGCCAAAGCCGACTATCTCTACTCGACTGGCTCAAAAACAGAGGCTCTTACTCTTTATGAAAAAATAGCTCACTACAGCGAAGCCGTCTCTGCCTACAATCTGGGAGTTGCTCAACTAAAAGACGCGCAATACAAGACTGCTCTTGAGACATTTCAAAAAGCAATACAAAACAATGAAAAAAGATGCGTAAGCGCCATTAATGCGGCAGTCTGCTCCCTGCATCTACAAAACCAAGAGAGCTTTAGATACTACATTGACTTGGCTTACGCCTATCTCCCTCATGAGAGACAGTCACCTCTATACTCTTACTACTATACTCTTATAAACTACTATAACGACAACTATCTAGAGGCGTTAAGTGCACTTAAAAATCCTACATCTCTAGAGTATAAAAAAGTTCAAAACTCTCTTGCATCAAGAATTAACGCTCTTTTTGACAATGACTACAGCGCTATTGAGAGCATGGAGAGTGACAAACCGATAGTCAATGATTTTAGTCTTGGACTTCTTTATGCAAGAGTCGGAGATTTAACACTAGCAAAAAATTATCTTCAAAATGCAATAAAAAAAGGGATAGAGCCCGTAAAGTCGCAGCTTGCTCTCGGCTATGTAAATTTAAAATCGGGTCAGGTTCAAGAAGCGGCTAAAAATATTGAAAATATTACAGATATGTTTGGCGAAGAGGTTTACAAACCCTACCCTATTAAAGTTAAGCTAAAAGATTCGCTTTTCAATCCCGAAGAGGCTCAAGAGAGATACAGAAACAGTGTAATTAACAGCAGGGAGATTGATTACCAAAAGATATTTTACTTCTCGCCATATAAAACATTTAATGCAAATCAGACCATAAGCTATATACGCAAAGGAAATGCAAATATCTATATTGACAATATTGACTCTGCAAAGGAGTATCTAAAAAAAGGCTCCTCGTCTTCAAGTGTCAATCTTGGCATAGTAAATGCAATCAAAAAAGCACTCTCCTTTAAACTCAGAGAAGCCAATGAGATGCTTCAAAAACTGGTTGAAATTCAGCCTAAACACTCCATTCTTCACTACAATCTTGCTCTGACTTATGCACAGATGGGCAATATGGCTGATGCGCACAAACACTTTTTGCGCTCCTACAATCTTGATGCAAAGAATTATCTCTCGGGAATATATGCGGTTATGACCTCTCAGCTTATAGATAACGAAAATGCCAAACTGCTCTCCATCATAAAGGATGCAATTGCTCATGAGGAGTTCTCTGAAGAGATAGATCTCTACAATACTCTTCTTTTTATAAGTCAGGGGAATGCTTCATCTCTCAGTGACTGGATCGATAAAGATTATAAACAACGACCTCTATATTTGGCACTCGATATTATTATTGCGCTTAAACAAAACAATGTAGTTGCCGCGCAAAAATCTGCAAACAAACTTGCACTACTGCTTCCGGATGAGATAGTTCCACACATGATGTATATCGATGCTCATTTCAACAAACTAAGTCAAAAAGAGTATGCAAAAGAGGTTATGAACTACCTAAGGGTTCAAGATTTAAACTTTAACGATCTCTATTTTGGGGCATATGTTGCAAGATATCTCTATATTCAGCAAAACCTCATTACAGGCAAGCTCTATTTCTTGAGAGAGCAGCTAAAAAAGGTGCTTGAATCTACAACCGAGCGAACTGAAGAGCTGACTAGTTCACTTGCTTTAGCGTCGCTATACGACGGATTTTACGAAGAGTCTTATACTCTTTATAACAACCTCATTGACAATCTTAAAGTGCGTGACTCACAGACTCTCTTTCTGGGCGCCGTTGCCTCTACTGCGGCAGAGCATCATGCAAACGCGATTGCCCTTTTAGAGCTCTCTAAACTAAAGAACCCTAGTTTTTTAGAGAGCAGATATGCTCTTGGACTTCTCTATCTTGAGGTTAAAAACAATAAAGGGGCAGTTATTCAATTCTCAAGAATATATAAAAACAACTTCAACTCTGAATATTTTAATTTTAGTATTGATACTGATAAATTGATGTTTGAGAAGAGCCAGAAGTAGAACTACTTCTGGTTATAGAGTTATTTTTTACTCTTACTCTCGTTTGTAAAGTAGCCGATGAGAGACTCAGATGCTTTGAGCTCACTGCCGATGTCTATATTTAATCTAAAGTTATGCGGCAGGTAGAGCTCTGTAATGCCGTTTACAACAAGACCGTATCTAGAACCCTGAAGAAGATTCTGACCCTTGCTAACGTCTATATCTATTCCCTTTATACTCTGTTTTAGTCTATGAACTAGCTTCATTTTATTTGAAGATTTTGTATCACTAAATACTAACTCTGCATTTTCATTTATGTTTTTTGAGAGCGATTTAAAAGCAGAGAGCCTAGCGCCTCTTTGAAGGTTAAGCTCCTCCAAGGTTGAACTAAAAGGAACTCTAAGCAGAGCTACATTGAGATAATTTCCATCAATCTCTACTTTATATGCATAGCTCCCTTTGCCTTGTAGCTCCTCTATGGATGAGACAACTCCATCAACAGGACTTACAACGCTGTTTTGCTGATAAAGCATATTTTGTCTCTCGGGATTTCTAAAAATAAAAACAAAAAAGAGTGTTGTCAAAAATGCCAAAAACTGCAAGAAATCAATATCAATTATCGTAAAAACAATAAGCGCTGCAATTGAGTATGCTAGATAACTCCAACCCTCTCTTGCAATCGGTAGAAGATTACTCCTCATCTAAGTTTTCCTTATCTTTTTTTGATTTTTTAGCATCTTTTTCTTCTTGAGCCATTCTTGCATCTACTTTTAACTCTTCTTCAATATCATCAAATACTAAATTTACTTTAGATTCTATACCGTTTGCTTTTTCAAAATCAATAATTATATTTCTAACTTCCTCGCCGGTAATATTCTCTTTTTTGTAAAGAAGCTTTACTATCTCTTCGATTGCTTCTCTGTACTCTT
>NZ_JAVVFL010000094.1:0-8505 GCF_032250635.1 Sulfurimonas sp. | reverse complement strand
GCAAAAACTTTGATATTACAAATCTCCAAAAGCTCTCTTAAATCATCTACGCCTTTTGGCTCGCCTTTGTCTGGAGTTGTAAAAATCGGACTGTATGTTACGGCATCGGCACCCAGCTCCTTTGCTCTTAAAACTTCCTCTCGCGTATGCGTACTAATGATGACCCAAAGACCCATCTTTTTCGCCTCTACGATCTCTTTAAACTGCCTAGATGTAAGATGAACACCGTAAGCACCAAGCCTCTGCGCCAAAGCTATATCTTGATGTAAAAAAGATTTAACATTCTCATAATTTTTACAAAGTGTCACGAAAGAGGAGGCAATTTCACTATAGTTGGGTGCGGATTTGTCGCGGTAAAGAGCATATTGCGGCTGATGTTTTTTTATCTGATTGCACAGCATGGAACTGAAATCCTCAGAAGTCTTACCGTAAAATTCTTTGGATGTTATTAAATATTTTTGCATTTTTACAACTTTAAAAGTACCATTTATTTTTGTAAAAAAATTTCCATTTTTTACGACATCGAGAATTATACCTTGTAGCAATTAATAGAGCTATTAGTGACGCCTATGTGACATTTTTCATTAGAGTTTTTTAACTTCGATTCCTATAAACTACCAAACATTATACAAAGAAGGGGAAAGAGTTATGGTTGAAACTATTTTAAAAAGAGATGGAACACAAAAAGAGTTTTTATCTTTTAAAATTGAGGATGCAATTAAAAAAGCCTTCAAATCCCAAAACATTATCTATGACAGTTCGGTATTTTTTAATGTTCTTGATGAACTTAAAAGCAAAAGAGCTGTAGCTGTTGAAGATATTCAAGATCTCATAGAAAAAGAGCTCTATAAAGCAAGATATTTTGACGTTATGCGCTCTTTTATGGTATACCGCCACACTCACAAAATGCAAAGAGAGCATGAGCTTGATGAAGATACTACATACATAAACTCTACTCGGACCATAGAGGAGTACATTGGAGGAACTGATTGGCGTATAAAAGCCAACTCAAACACCGGTTACTCAAATGCAGGTCTTGTAAACAACACTGCCGGTAAGGTCATTGCAAACTACTGGCTTGACAAAATCTACTCAAAAGAGGAAGGTTATGCTCACCGTAACGGCGATTACCATATTCATGACCTAGATTGTTTAACAGGATATTGTGCAGGATGGAGTCTTAGAGTTCTCTTGGATGAGGGCTTTAACGGAGTTAGAGGAAGAGTTGAGAGTAGCGCACCAAAACATTTTCGCGAAGTGCTAGGTCAAATGGCAAACTTTTTGGGAATTCTTCAATCAGAGTGGGCGGGCGCTCAAGCATTCAGCTCATTTGACACATACTTGGCTCCATATGTTTTCAAAGATAAACTGCCGTTTTATGAGATAAAAAAAGCGATTAGAAGTTTTGTCTACAATCTCAATGTACCAGCGCGTTGGGGACAATCTCCTTTTACCAATATTACGATTGACTGGAGTGTTCCTGAGGATTTAAAAGAGCAGACTCCTACATCTATGCAACTTCATCTCTTTAAAAATATTTTAGACAGTGAGCTTGAAGAGATGGCAAAACAAAGGGGTGCTTCATCTCTTGAAGAGATGACATATAAGCATTTTCAACCAGAGATGAACCTTATAAACAGAGCGTATTATGAGATTATGACGGAGGGAGATTTAACAGGGCAGCCATTTACATTCCCGATTCCTACCGTAAATATTACAGAGGATTTTGACTGGTACGGCGAGAACACGGACATTTTATTTGAAAATACGGCAAAAATAGGCTCATCATATTTTCAAAATTTTATCGGCTCACAATTCAAAAGAGACGAAAACGGAAATTTAGTAGAAAACCCTGAGGCATACAAACCTGGGCATGTGCGTTCAATGTGTTGCCGCTTGCAGTTAGACCTGCGTGAGCTTCTAAAGCGTGGAGGCGGGCTTTTCGGTTCAGCAGAGATGACCGGTTCAATCGGCGTTGTTACTATCAATATGGCTCGCTTAGGTTTCCTTCACAAAGGCGACAAAGAGGGTCTCTACAAACGTCTTGATGAGCTTATGGAGAATGCAAAATCTACTCTGGAGAAGAAGCGCGTATTTATTCAAGAGATGTATGACAGAGGACTTTTTCCATATACAAAAAGATACTTGCCAGGATTTAGAAATCACTTCTCAACCATTGGTGTTAATGGTATGAATGAGATGATTAGAAACTTTACAAGTGACAGCTATGATATAAGTGACAGCAGAGGAATAGAGTCTGCAACGGAGATTCTCAACTACATGAGAGACAGAATGGTAGAGTTCCAAGAGGCAACGGGAAATCTTTACAATCTAGAGGCTACTCCTGCTGAGGGAACTACATACAGATTTGCAAAAGAGGATAAGAAACGCTACGGTGACTCTATCCTCCAAGCGGGAATGGGCGAAAACATCTACTATACAAATAGTTCTCAAATTCCTGTTGATTTAACAAACGACCCATTTGAGGCATTGACTCTTCAAGATGATCTTCAGTGTAAATATACAGGCGGAACGGTTCTTCACTTGTACATGCAGGAGAAAATCAGCTCAACAGAGGCTTGCAGAAAACTGGTTAAAAATGTAATAACAAACTTTAGACTGCCGTATATCACGGTTACTCCGCTCTTTTCTGTATGTCCAAAACACGGATATATTGCAGGCGAGCATGAGTATTGTCCAAAGTGTGACGAAGAATTACTTAGCGATATAACTATTGCATCTTAAAAAGGAGGTGAAAAAATGAGTAAAAATGAAGCTTTAACTATGTTAAAAGACAAGAGACAAAAATGTACGGTTTACACAAGAGTTATGGGTTATCATAGACCTGTTGAGAGTTTCAACGTAGGGAAAACCGGTGAGCACAGACAAAGAAAACAGTTCTCTGAGTGCTAAGGTTATTTATGATTTGACATCATTCACCCACTTGGATTATCCCGACCACCTATCTTGTATAGTGTGGTTTAGTGGGTGCAATATGCGATGCGATTACTGCTACAACAAAGATATAGTTTTTGCCAAAGATGGCAAATACAGCTATAACGACATCCTCGATTTTTTAAAAACAAGAGTAAATCTTCTTGAAGCGGTTGTAATATCCGGCGGAGAAGCATCATCTTACGAACTGGCTCCGTTTTGCTCCAAGATAAAAGAGCTTGGCTTTAAGATAAAACTCGACACCAACGGTACAAATTTTGTGCATATAAAAGAGCTGATTGAGCTAAATCTTTTAGATTATGTAGCGCTTGATTACAAAGCCCCAGTTGCAAAATTTACTCAAATAACGCACTCAAACAAATTTGACGAATTTTCCAAAACTCTCGATTATCTAATAAAAAGCAATATAAAATTTGAAGCAAGAACAACTCTTCACGCAGAGTTGCTTGACGCAAATGACATAAATACTATTATGGCTGACTTACAAGAGCGCGGCTACAAAAGCCCGTTCTACATTCAGGAATTTTTAGACACGGGCGTAAATATTGCAGGGCTTAGTGCTCCAAAGAGCAAATTTGACAGAACTCTCTTGCACGATACTTTAGAGGTTATATTTAGATAACCTCTAACATTACTCCGATAAATCTAACGTAACCTCGATTTTTTTGGAGTCTCGCATAAGCGTTACGTTTAGTGAATCTTTGGCAAAAGCAAGCTCTGTTTTAACGTCAAATATACTCTCTACCTTGGCTCCATCAATTGCAACGACTCTATCTTTTGCTTCTATCTTAGCTTTTTGCGCAGGAGAGTCATCAACTAGTTTTTTTACCTCTAAGTTCTCATTTTCTTCAAAATAGATACCGAGTTTTTTTGCTTTTTTTGTAGTTACTGCGGATGGGTAAAGCAGATAGTCCGCCACACCCGGTTCCGGATTTGTATAGTTTAGTACTATTATATAATCCGAGACTCCTCTTCTTTTTGCCCTATCTGGAATTCCGTGACCGTGCATAACATGCCCGTTACCGGCTAATACTGCCATTGAGTACGCAGGATTTTTGTTCATAAACTCTGCCATATTCTTTGCCATTGACTCATCCCAAAGAAGCTGTGCATGATAAAACTCATCAAAATTTTTAAAACTCTTTGACTCATGCATACCAAAGATTCCTTTTAGCTGCTCCCTATACTTTGAGTTTTCAAAATTAATCGAACCCGGAATCACTTCAAGCTGCTCTTTTGAGAGCGAATCAAAACCTCCGTTTACAACTTTTCTTGTGATCTCTCTGTCTATATTTAGAGCTACGATAGGTATGCGCTTGGCTTTTGCAAAAAGTATTATCGGACGGTAGAGCTCATAATCATACTTCCATCTCTTAAAATACTCAGTTTTTGCAATCATCTCTTTTTCACTGATTTTTCCCGCTATAAAATCATCAAGATGTTTTTGAAACTGATGCTGAAACATCTCCATCCCGATTGCCAGTTTTGGGTTTTGTTTATACATCGCTTTAATGATTTTTAGCTGATTTAGATGGCTTGAGAACTCTGTATGTTTCTCTCCGATATATACAACCCTGTTTTTTGCTATCTCATCAACAACATCATTTAGATTTTTTGCAGCAGGTTTTATGGCGTAAGAGTCGCCGTTGATATTGTAAACTATCCCCTTTTGAGACTCTTTTGTTGATTTTTCTACAATTTTTTCGCCTTCAAAAATAACTTTAGAGTATTTTCCAAGATGTCTCAACCTATAAAAAATAGATCTCGATAGCTTCTCCATCTCAAATACCGCAGCAACGTAAGCGCCGTTTAGAGGATTTTTAAACAGCTCTATCTTTGCATCGCCCTGCATCTCAAAAGGAATCGATATCTGGTTTAAAAGAGAGTTTTTTGCACCTAAAATAAATATATTGTTAGATTTAAGCTCCTCATATTTCACCTCATCGGCATATTTGAAATTCTTAAATATCTTCTTGAACTTTGAGAACTTCTCCTCATCTGCTCTATCTACAACAACAAGAGCATTGCCCTCAATAATTTTAGAGATAACGGGAGGTGTCTCAAGAGGATGAAGCCTTCTAAATAGCTCATAATTCTCATCTAAAACGATTTTCGTAGGTTCAATATCGAGTTCAAAACGCTGTTTTTTACTGCTTAGATCTATTTTAGTGGTCAGGCACTCTTTATTTGAACATATAGAGATGGGAATAAACTCCGCCTTGTTGTTACTTACGATATCAAACTCAAGGACATATTTATCCTCTACAAACATCAGACTTGTGTTGCTTATACTGAAATCCAACGCCCCTTTTTCATAGATCAGGTTTTTAAAGATGTTGTCTAGTTTTTGATTTGAGCTCTTCTCGTATATCTCTTTTAAATTATCATACGTAGCTGTTTTAAAAGCATACTCTTGAAGCAGCGTCTTTGTTCCCTCATCAAATGCCTTTTCTCCTATCTTTTGCTCCAGCATATAGAAGAAAAAAGCGGACTTCTCATAACCTATTGCATTTTTTGAATTTTGTGTTTTATGCTCAAAATCTATCGGCGCTATTTCATTATGTGCATTTACGTAAGAGTCATACTTTATAAGCATATCTTTTCTATACTCCACCTCTTTTTTCGCTTTTTTCGCATATAAATAGTCGGCATAGTATGTAGTTATCCCCTCAACCCAATTTCCTTTATATGGAGCATAAACATAGTTTCCAAACCACTGATGGGCTATCTCGTGCCCCAGTGAGCTATCTAAAACATACTCTTTGTCTATTATCTGCTTGCCGATGAGAGTGTATGTCGGCATAGAGTATCCTGCAGGGAACTGTGTCTCTACGATAGAGAAGTTGTTGTATGGCAAAAACCCGAAGAGCTCTTTGTAGAGTTCAAAGTACTCCTTGCTCTTCTTAAAGTACTTATCTCTCAATGATGCGTTGTCTGAGTAGAAGTATGTAGCTAACTTCAAACCGTTTTTTGTATTTACTGAGTTAACTTTATAATCTTTTGACGCTATAAGGTTTACTCTATCAAGCGGATAATCAAAGATAAAAGTAGTAACGCCGTCCTTGCTCTTAGTCGTCGTAGCTTCAACAATTGCCCTAATCTCAGGATTTGAAACTACCGTTTCATATTTACACATCATGTCGATTCTTGGATACCAACTCTCAAGCAAAACCACGTCTGAATTAACTAAGTCAAACTTATGCGTAAATGATATCTCTACATCTTCGTTTTGATTTTGTTTTACAAGCGTTGGAATATTTTTTTCCACACTAAGCGATGCCCCTTTAATCTCTGATATATTCGCCTTGGTGTCAAGCAGGGATATTGTTGGGTGGTCTGTAGAGATAATGGCTCTGCCCTCAAGCAGACCCTTGTTGATATCTAAGTCGATATTTAGAGTATATCTGCACTCATGTGCATAAACAATCGAGGTAAAGAGTGACGATAATAGAAGTAATTTTTTCATAATTTGTTGCCCCTTTATATAAGAAAATGTATTTTAACGAGAAAAAGAATACGAATTACAACAACTCAAAATGACCAATATCAAGAGAATTCATTTTAACAATTAGGTAGAATACAGGCATGGAAAATAAGCTAAACAAAAGAGAGCGTTACAAGGCTCAACTAAGACCCATTGACTACTATAAAGATTTTGATAATATCGATTTCGAGAGCCTAAATGAAGCTGACAGGTTTTATCTTCAAGATTTTGGAATCTTTAACACCAACTTTTTAGAAGATGAGTTTACTATACGCATACGCATACCAGGCGGGGAGATTAGCGCTGAGAAGTTTCAAGAGATAGCTGACATTGTAGATGAGTATGACTTGACCATTATACTCACGGCAAGATCGGGCATACAGCTTCACGACGTAGATGTTGATGATGTTTTAGAGATTCATAAACGCATAAACGCTCTTGGAGTGACTACATGGCAAAGCTTTGGCGATAACGTTAGAAACATAGTGACAGACCCTTATGACGGATATGGAGAGTTCTGTGAGATAGAAGCCTACCCTATAGTTATGCAGATGCACGACTACATCATCAAAAATCCGCGCTATGTCGGAATGCTTCCTCGCCGCGTATCTGTAGGAATATCCGGCAACCGTACAAACGTAACCTCGTTTTTTGCAAACGACATATATTTTGCTTTGGCAAAAAAAGATGGAGTTTTCGGGTTTAATGTCTACATGGGCGGAAAAAATACAGAAGTAGCAAAAAGCGCAGATATCTTTTTGCTCAAAGATGAAGTTTTTGATTTCTTCAAAGCTTTTGTAGAAGCGTTTTATCTTCACGGTTCACGCTTCTCCCGTGCTAAAACTCGCATCTTTCATATGATTGAAGAGATTGGCATGGATGGGTTAAAAGCGCATATCCAACAAGAGTACAGTAAAGATTTTCAAAGCGAAGGTGAGCTAATCCTTGAGAAAAAAGAGTTCTCAGAGTTTCATAAACTCAAAGACGGTACCTACTCTTTTTGCTACCAAACAGATTTTTCCAGACTTACTACAGAGGAGATAAAAGAGATTGCCGACTTTGCAACAAAAAACAGTCTCAAGATAAGATTTGGAATAGACCAAAACATCTATCTTTTAGGGTTAAAAGAGCCCTCCTCCCCTCTAAAATCAAAAGCGCTCAGCGAGACGGTGGTCGCATGTGCAGGAAACCTCTGCCCTTACGCCGTCTGGAGCATCAAAGATGAGACATCCTACCTTCCGCTTGAGAAAATTAATGAGCATCGCATACAAGTTGGCTTTTCAGGGTGTGCGAAGGGTTGCGGCAGACATAGACACACCGACATCGGTCTAATAGGTCTTAAAACGAACAACTTTGGAGATACCGAAGGTGGAGCCAGAATATTTCTCGGTGCTCTACACTCAAACGGAGCATCGGTTGGACGACAACTCTTCTCAATGGTTCCCTTTGTTCATCTGCATGAGACGGTATCGCTTGTCATAGAACTCTTTGAACTTAGCGGATACAAAGACTTTGAAGAGTATGCAAGCAATGTTTTAATTCACTGCAGCGAAGAGTTTTTATCTTTGTGGGTTTTGGCAAATCTGGAGACAAACAGCAGTATTGCCGTACCTAAAGTGGGTAGTATGCAAAGTTTTGAGTATGAGAAGGAGTTGCTAAAAAAAGAGTTTGCAACGCTTGATTTCTGGGAGCATGTGGATGAGAATTTTCATGATGCCGTTAGTTATCTTAGCAAAAAACTATGGACCATCGAGGGTGAAGACCCACACTATAAGCCAAAAATAGAGAGAACTAACTTTCGTTAAAAGAGAGTTGGTAGCCAACACCTTTTACATTTTTTATCAATTTTTTTGAGGTTTTGGCTCTAAATCTTCTAATAAATGTTCTTACTCTCTCATCGCTTACATCTTCGCCCCAAAGGCTCTCTTTTATCTCTATATCATCAACGACTCTGTTTTTACCCTCAAGCAAAAGAGCTAAAAATTTTGCCTCGTTTTTAGAGAGTGCTACATATCTCTCATTTTTATAGAGCGAATTTGTACTTTTGTTAAAAACAAATCCTTCTC
>NZ_JAVVFL010000093.1:0-8527 GCF_032250635.1 Sulfurimonas sp. | reverse complement strand
AACACACAACCATATTTTAACTATTTGGTTGATAAATATATTATACGAAGGAAAACAATGACAGTTTTAGAATTAAAGGAAAAAATAAATACAAAAACATTAAATTTTGTATTGTTAACAATGGCAACAGCTGGGATTTATCCAATTTTATGGTTGGCTAAAAATCAAGAAATAATAGAAAATTTATTTAAATCTGAGAAATCAGATAAAAAATTTATTTTATATTTGGCAATATGTGTAGGACTTGGAGGAAGTCTTGGATCAACAGAAATTCCTGTACTCACAATAATTGCAGGCTTGTTGTCTTTGGTATCTTGGATATTGTATCTTATGTGGGCATTTAAAATAAAAAAATCAACGTTAGACTATGCACTAAATGAATGTAGAATTAATTATAGTATGAATTCATTTTATACGGCATTTTTTACAGTTTACTATATAAATTATTGTATTACAGAGCTAACAGAGATAATGGAGAGAGAGAAATTTTTAAAGAACAATGCTAAAACTTCTGAGAATCCGCAGGAAGCGTTATAGACTGCAATAGGTGAGTAAGTTGCCAAAAAATCATCTACTCGGTTTGTGAGTGGATGATTTGATAAAAACTATACCCATATTACCCATTGAAAACGCCAATTTTAAAAATATCTGTAAATATCATTATTGCAAAATTATTCCGTCAAATCTAAAAATAAGTTCAATGCTCGTAAAATTATCCATTTTTATCACGTCAAATCTACGACCAAAATTATCATAACCTGACAAACAAGACCGGCAAGTTACCCACAATCTTAAACAGCGTTCCCATCGAATAATTACATTTTTATAGAGACTAAACTGCGACTAAAATTGTTCTAAAAGTAAAAAAATATTGAAAAAGTGAATAGAAAGAATAAAGTTATTGATATAAGAATCAATTATGAAAAATGTCTGAAAGTATCGTGTTTAAGGGGTTTGTGTAAGATAGGTGGTGGACCCTCAGAGATTCGAACTCTATTTAAAAGAATTACTTAAGTTTCTTAAAGTTGTCTATTGTCTCTTAAAGTCCCATATTCTAGGGATTTAAACCTTGTTTTTATTATATCAAGTTTGCTATACTTTTGCATAGATTTTTAAATTTTGGGTAGCAATAGGGTAACAATTTGGCAAGGGTAAAAAGTAAAAAATATGCAGGTGTCTATCTCAACAAATTAACAGATGGAGATATAACATACTCCATCAATTACAAAGATGCAGAAAATAAAAAAACTTGGTTCACTGTAGGCAAAAAATCGAGCGGCATTACAGAGATATATGCTTACAACAAAAGAAATGAGTTTATAAATAAAATAAAACTTGGAGAAGAACCACCAGCTGTTCTAAAGAGAAAGAAAAAAGATATAGTCTCACTTGATAGTGTAGCATTAGAACATTATCAACTAAAAGAGAATCACAACCGCAACAACAAACTCTCAAAAAGAAAGTATGAGATGCATGTGTCTCCTATATTGGGTAAAAAAGATATAAAAAGTATCACTGTAGAAGATACGCAAAAACTGCAAGCACTAAAATTAAAAGAGTTCGCTCCAAAAACTGTCAATACTATTTTAGGAGAGTTGAGTGTTATTTTTAACTATGCTATAGATAAAAATATCATTGTCCAAAATCCTTTAAAAAAACTCAGATCTTTAAAAGTTGATAATGTCAGAGAAAGGTATCTGAGCAAGGAAGAGATTTCTATTTTACTTGATTATGCTAAAACGGATGAGCAGTTGCATATATTTACACTGCTTGCTTTAACTACAGGAGCTAGAGTTGGAGCTATTTGCAAGATTACACCAAGAGACATAAATTTTGAAGCAAAGACCATAAGTGTATTGGATGAGAAAAACAATGAAAAATATACAGCATTTTTAGGTAGTGATGAGCTGGAAGAACTTTTAAAAAATAGAGTGCAAAAGCTTAAAATCGATACGGCAGTTTTGAAAGAGAATGAAGCAAACTTATATGACCAAATAAAATTAAAAGCTAGAACTATTCTTGATAAGCTTTTTAATAATGAGGATATTGATTCAAAACATAAAGTCGTTATACATACTTTGCGACATACATTCGCTTCACATTTGGCAATTAACGGTACTCCGATATTTACAATTCAAAAATTGCTTAATCATAAAGATATAAGAATGACATTGAGATATGCAAAACTAGCTCCAGATACAGGACGAGATAGTATTTTAAAATTGGGGTTTTAAGTTTAAATAATTCGCGAGCATTTTACTCTAACACAAAATCAACTTCATAATCTGTATGAATACATTACTAATAGTAACACTTTTAGTAATGTATTCAGATTTGCTCATTTCAATAAAAAATTGTCTCTAATCGCGTTTATTTGTTTCTAAACTACTTCTAAATCCACTAAATTTTGAATTATTAATATCGCTAAATACGCCTAATTCCTGCTATTTCCTTCTTTAGACTTTTGCTATTTTGTAGCTCATTTTCTATACTTTTCTCATGTTAAACAAAAAGGAGAAAAGTTATGCAAAATGATGAAGATTTACAAAAAGAGAGACTCTATGAGTATCTGTTAAAAAAATATAAAAGAGCTGTAATATCGAAAGTTGAGATGGCAAGTGAGCTAGGTATAAGCAGCTCAACATTAGATCTCTACATCGCTAAAGGTACAGGGTTGCCAAACTACAAAAAGCTTGGCAAGGCTAAAAATGCAAAAGTTGTATTTAATCTTTTAGATGTCGCCGACTTTTTAACAAAAACAATCAAAACATACTGAGAAATTTCGATGAAACAAAGGGAAAAGTTTGATGTGTTGTACACGACGATAATACACAAATATCGGATTAAACATGGACTCAGTAACAATGATTATTGTATTGCCAATGCCATCTATAATCTCAGTAATAATCCAGAGAGTGAGTTTAGAGGTTGGTATTACGGGAAAATTGAAACGCTTGGCAAGATGTTTGATTTTTCACGAGCGACAGCATATAACAGTGTACAAAAACTGATAGATAGAGGCTTGGTAGAAAAGGATCTCACAAGCGGTTTTTTGCGAACAACGAAATTATGGTGGAGCGATTTTGTAAATAATACGATTGTGGGCGAGTCTAAAAATTAGATAAGTGTCTAAAAAGTATATTCCAAAATCTAGATTTTAGATTTTTTAGTCTAAAAATTAGACACATATATAAATAATAATAACAATAACTCATAAAGAAGAGGAAGAAGATGAAACAAATGTATGAAGATTTTGATGAGTTTATAGCATGGCTTAAAAAAGATGGTCTTAAGCCACTCAAGAGTGAAAGGATATGGAAAAAAAAGATTTTTGCTAATCTTTTAAATAATCATGCAAAATCCGTTGAAAATTATAAGGATTTTTTACAAGATAAGAAATTGAACAGCCTTGTGGGTAAAAAAATTACATATAAGGATTTCAATAAGCTTGTTTGCAGTGTAGAGTCCTCACATAATTTTTATACGCTAAAGCTAGAGGATAGGTCTATTTTAAAGGTAAAAATTAAAGATATCGATGTATTTATAAAAAACCATATAGGAGGAAGGTAAAAATGAAAAGTAGTGGTTCTCTGCTTGACATACATAAATATTCAGTTGATGCATTTCAGCATCTCTACGACAAGTTAACCGATGAAAATTTCAAGCGACCATACATCATAAAAGATAAGCCAATTAATGCTGTTACTGGAATAATATGGGATATTACACAAGGCGATGATGAGCTAAGAAAAATCATTTATAAAATGGATGAAATCGATGGTATAAAAGCTCAAAACAGTAAAAGTGGAAATGAGAAACGAGTTGAAACTTGGCTCAAAAAAGCCTATTATGAACATCTCTATAGAGGGTATTCAGTTTCAAGAAACATGTTATTGAAATTTATGACAACAATCATAAAGCCAAATGGTAATGAGGGAAAGAAAAAATTAAAGTATTCTAGTACTCGTTATTTTGAAAGATATAACGACAAGTTCAAAAAGCGGCTAAATCGTTGCAGAAAAAATGATAGGGTGTATGAACTTCAAAAAAAGTATCCAGAACTAAATATAGCGGATGCTTTTGCTTATGGACAGATAATTGATAAGTTTAATACCACGAATGAAGACCTAGAATGGTTTGAAAAGCTAGTCAAAATATTGACTAAAGAACAAGAAGAATATATTTAAATTTACATAAAAAATACTGTAAAAAGTTTTTTTAAAAATATGATATGTTTTGTAAGGAAAATTTTTAACAAACTTTAAATAAGCCCATAAATAAGTGATTTAAAGAGCCTGTTTGAGTAACGATTTTTTCACAAGGGACAAATTTTCATCAAATTTTGCTAAATTGAGTAAGGATTTTTTTTGAATACTTTGTGTAAATCCCTTAAAATAGGTGCTTTTAAGAGGTGTTTTTGTAACGATTTTCTCGTAGGGGACAAAATCAAGTAATATATTAATTCAAATTATTTGTCCCTTTCAGGGGATGAAATCAGCCTATATATGAACGACAGTGAATAGTGACGGACAGAATTATTTTTGGGAGTCTTGTATGTGGGGAATAAGATCAGCTACTTCAATACCAAATTCATAAGCTATTTTATATAGGTGAGAGAGGTTGTAACTTACATCATGTTTTCTAGTTTCAATTTTTGCAATATAGTTTGGAGATTTATGTCCTAAAATTTGAGCAAGAGCCAATTGGCTAATATTTCTTTTTACTCTTTCCTCTTTTACTTTTAGAACAATTTCATCTAAAAATTTATCTATATTTTCTTCCAATAATAAACACCTATAAGTTTTCAAAGATGATAGCTATATGGCCAAAATCTAACAAACACTTATAAGTGTTTAGTAAGTTTATTTGAGTTATTATTTAATGTAAAAATAATATTTCAGGAGCAAAACATGGCAGAGTATTTCGCACATGTGCTAGCAAGACTGATTGTTAGCTATTTAACTTTATTGGTAATATCACTGGTTATTTTGGCAGGTTACTGGATTATCGCAGATTATAGCTCTATGCTAGCGTTTATACACAGTGTAAGTGACAATGCTTTTGCAGAGTTTGTTGTATGGATGCCATTTATATTTGCTTGGTTCAAGCCAGATAAGAAAGGTAATGCAAATGCTTACTATCACAGACAAGCAAATTTTTGGGCAATGTATGACACTACTGGAGGAAGATGGTAATGAGAAAAATATTTTCAGCTTTTTTAGTATTAGTTGGGATTGCAAGTGCTACAGAGGTAACACTATGTCAATTTAAAAATGGTATAGGCTATGCAAACAGTAAAGTTATATGCGAAGAAAAATCTTACACAACAATTCAAGACATGTATGCAGAGGGATGGAGATATAAAGGAACTTTTGAAATTAAAGATGAAGCTTATTTAGTAATGGAAAAGGAAAATAATAAATGAGATTAAAAAGTTCTTTACTGGCGATTTTAGCAACATTTATGTTCTCTGGATGTGTGACCTCACAAACTCCACAAGTTGCAAATATAGATAAATTAGATAGCTTTAGAGACTATATTTTTAAAAAAAGATCGAATGAGAGCGGCAACTATGATCTTATCGCAACAACAGCACATAAAACTCTACTTGAGTTAAGAGTGTTTAACGAACCAACTTCAACAGCAGATGCTACAGATGTTTTAAAGGTACTAGATGATGCAAAAACTTACTGTAGTGCAAAAGGCGGCAATCTAATCTACGGAGATGGTTCTATAACAGCAATTGAAAATTTACCAACGGCATTTAGCTTTGATTATATTGCTTACAAAAACGATATGCAAAAACAAGGATTTGGAAAATTTGATGGCTTTTTAAAATGCACTAATTCACAAGACAATTTTGAGATAGAGTATATGGTTGATAATGTTGATTTGAAAAGAGATTACATGATAGATGGCGGATATATGCAAACCTATTCAAGATATTTTTTAATCAATCATAAAAAACCTCAAAGCAATAATCAAAAAACTTGGCAAAATGGCAGTAAATACAGCAACTATGCAAAAGATAAGAGCATTAAAGAAGTTTTAGCTTTAGAAAATAATACAACTCCTTGGAAATATGAGAAAGCAAGTGGAGCATACAAATATTGCACTCACAACGGTGGAATTTTTTTAGTGAAAAATCAAATCACAAAAAATAAGCCAATGAATATCGATGAATATTTAATCCAAAGAGCGAACTCAATGAATGAGAGCCAATTGGAGTGTTTAGAGAAAAGAAAACAAGGTCAAGGGTGCTATATCATGTCTCATTACACTTTTACAGATAATGATAAGCTCTTTTGTAAAAATCCAAATAATACTGATCAAGAGTTTACATTACAGCATCAAAATGATTCACTTGTTTATAAAAATGCTTTAGAAAAGTTTTGATAGAATAAAGAATGATAAAATAAGGAGTATCAAATTACTTCGCTTGATGGATAAAAGATGCCGTTTTTATTGCTTTTAATTGCACTGTTTATTTTTGCGTTACTTCGTGGAGAGCATGATGCGTCGTTTGTTATTTTGATGATGATTGTGGCTGCACTACTTGCAACATACTACAAACCATTTAGAGACTCTTTGAGAGAATTTTTTTAGGAGGTATTTATGTCGGCTTTAGAGATTGTATTTCCTTCCCTTAGTACTTTTTATAAAAAATAAATAAACTTTTCCTCTTTGTTTCTAAAATTACTACTTTTATAAACTAATATTTTACAAAAAGATATAAATTTAAAACTAACCTCTTGCTTTTGTTTTCGAAAATAGCTAAAATATAAATTATGAATTTACAAAATGATATAAAAATAAAACAACTATATCAAATGTTACCAGAGGGGGTAGTCGCTCCAGCTTCTTGGCTTGCAGAGCAGGGCTATTCTATGCAGCTACTTTATCAGTACACTAAAAGCGGTTGGCTCAAAAAAACCTCAAGAGGCTCATATATAAGAGGCGATGTAAACCCATCTTGGCAGGGAGCTGTTTTAGGACTGCAAAAACTTAGCAATCAGCCATTTCACATAGGTGGTGTAACATCTCTTAATCTTCAAGGTTATGCTCATTATCTGCCATTGAACAACTCACAAACAATATATCTGTACGGCACTCAAAAACTTCCAGCATGGTTTAAAAATATAAAACTTGAACAAGAGTTTTATGTGATGAAAAAGCCCTATTTTAAGACAATAGGTCTGAAAAGTATACCATCAAATATAAAAGATTGGGAAATGGTAGTCTCATCTCCTGAGAGAGCTACCATGGAGCTTCTTTATCAAGTAAAACCCGATGGACTTAGCTTTGAATTTGCAGCAGAGATATTTGAGAGCTTAACAACACTTCGCCCATCTTTAGTCAATGAACTTTTAACTATGTGTGAAAACATAAGAGTGAAACGCCTTTTTCTTTTTTTGACAAGCTACTTTAACCACCCTTGGGCAAAGCATATAAAAAAAGATGGTTTAGAACTCGGAACTGGCAGAATGCAGATCGTAAAAAACGGTGTCTTTGACAACGAGTTTTTAATAACAGTACCAAAGGAGTACCATGCTAGATAAAAATTCTATTTATTATAAACAAGTGCAGCTGCTTTTGGAAGTATTGCCTTTTGTTTCAAAAGAGGAGTGCTTTGCTCTCAAAGGCGGAACGGCTATCAATATGTTTGTAAGAGATCTGCCACGACTCTCCGTAGATATAGACCTTATGTATCTTCCAGTAGAAGATCGACAAACAAGCCTTCAAAATATTGCCGAGTCGTTTGAAAGAATAGCTCGCTCTATTGAGTCTTCAATACGAGGTGCAAAAGTATATAGGCTAGATCAACAAGGAGATGGAATACTCTCTAAACTTCAAGTTGAAAAAAACGGTGTCCGTATCAAAATAGAAGCATCACCCGTTACTAGAGGAACAGTAAGAGAACCGAGTGTGCTAAGTGTATCGGCAAGAGTGGAAGAGGAGTTTGGTTTTGCAGAGACTAGCGTAGTTCACTTGGACGATTTGTACGCTGGAAAACTTTGTGCAGCACTTGATAGACAACACCCTAGAGACTTTTTTGATGTACGGGGATTACTTGACAATGAGGGAGTCAGCGATACCCTTATGGATGTGTTTATAGTGTACTTGATAAGCAGTAATCAACCTATATCAAAACTACTGCAACCAAACTTGATAGACATCGAGAGGATCTATGCTGAACAGTTTGTAGGGATGCCGATAGAGCCAATGTCTTTGGAAGTTTTAGAAGCAACCAGAGTTGAGCTAATTAGCACAATTCGTTCTAAACTTACTCAAAATCACCGTGATTTTTTGATAGGTTTTAAAGAGGGAAATCCTGACTGGAGTTTGCTTCCTTTTGAGAACATAAAAGAACTTCCATCTGTAAAATGGAAAATACTCAATCTTCAAAAAATGCCAAAAGCCAAAAAAGTTGAAGCTATACAGAAGCTAAAAGATACACTAAAGATCTAAGATAAGGAGAATAAATAATGGAACAAGTTCAAACTGTAATGCAAGAAGAGTTTACAAA